>NZ_FRAY01000003.1:300000-584729 GCF_900142475.1 Fibrobacter sp. UWH4 | reverse complement strand
AGCAGTACCGCGGCCATTCCGCCGGAACCCATTCCGTGTCGCTGGCCCCCATGAACCGCGGCTTGTATCTGGTGAAGGTGGTTTCTGGCGGTAGCGTACAGACGCTTCGCGCCCAGGTGAAGTGATTCGCAAAATAGCGTCGGAGTAAACTTCAAAAGTCTGTTGCGATAAACATGCAAATATACAAAGAGCCGATTTCCATGAATCGGCTCTTTTAGAATTCTTGGGGGGATAATTACTTAATCGCAAGCATCGCCGAGATTACGCTGTCCGGCACGTTCTGCGAACGGAGAAATTTCACTCTTCTTAGGTTGAGAGCTTCATTCCGTTCTCGTTCTTTTTCAGCGCCCTGCTTGACGCCCTGTTCAAGGCCCTGCGCCAAGCCGCGCTTCCGTCCACGGCGGTCTGCGGCGCGTTCTGCGGCACGCAAACGGTCTCCCGCGGTCTTGATCCCCAGGGCCTGTCCGATACTCATACGCATACGCAATTCCTCCACGACTTCTTCATCAAGGTACTCTCCTAAATATACAACAATTTTTTCCGCAAGGGTAGCCCTTGCGCCATTTTCCAGCCGAGAAAGCATTTTCGTCAATCCGCCCACAACGCTCCTGAGACCATCTGCGTCAAAAGCGTGTTTCATCACAAGCGCGCCGACAGCAGCCTCTACATTTGGCTCCCTAAGGCAGGCTTCATCGGGAATGTCCGCAAGGTTCACAAGGACACATTCGAACGGCAGCTCGCGGCCGTTGAACTGGCCCCGATACTTTGTACGGAACTCCGCCATCGGGTCCCAGTCGCTCCGGCCATTATAGATAATGATGGCCTTCGTCGGGAGCCAGCCGAAGTCCGTCGCCCCCTTGTTCTGCATCACCTCGAAGGTATAGCGGTAAATCTGCGAAAGGACATCCTTCTTGAGGTAAGACTTGTGTTCCAGCAGGATGCCCACGAAAATTTCAGGGCCGCCCTTGATGCGGGCCTTGAAGGCGAGGTCCGATTCACCCCATTCCTTCACATTGCTAAAACTGCCCGGAATCAACTCCAGGGAGTCCATGTCAACCGTAGAGAGCATCTTGCGGAGCTCCGGATTTTTTCGCTTTGCAAGCCGCAAGAGGCTGCGGGTATTCGCAGGAATCGCATAAATGTAACGAAAGAAGGGGTCGTGCTTACGACGGAGAATCTTCCTTTTCTTGGTCATTTTCACTTCATAACCGAAACGCGTCGGCATTCGCGAACAGGGATTTTTTCTCTATCTATATTATACACGTTTCTTTCGGCAACTGGGCGCCGTATTTTCCCAAAATTTATTTCTTTTTACAATGAAAAATCGTTAAATGGTTGCTTCTTACAATTATCTTTCATATTTTACGGTGCGCTATATCTCTTGCTCACCGCCTTTTTGCTATATTGTTGTCGAACAATAAGTTACGTTTTTCCGGCTTACGGGAGGTGATTTTGAACAATTCGGTTCCTTTACTCCAGATGCTTACGCAGTCCGATGTCGCGACGCTTGTGATTTTGGGCATTTTGGCGGTTATGTCGCTCGGTTCCTGGGGAATCATCATTGTCAAGTATATCGTGAACACGAAAAATCAGCGTGCGAATGTCATTTTCTTCCGCAAGTTTGTGGACGTGCGCCAGTTCGTGGAACTGCAGGGGCTTTGCGAGACCGCAGACGACAGCGCGCTTAAGAGCCTTACGGCGGAAGTGCTCAAGGAAGCCTCCAAGTTCAGTAACTTCGTGAGCTACGACTCCATCCAGCACCGCGCCTCGCTCCTCGAAGATACTATCCAGCGTTCGATTGAAGGCTTGCGCCTGACCGAAGACCGCTACCTCGGCTTCTTGGCCACGTGCTCTAACCTTGCCCCGTTCTTCGGACTTCTGGGTACGGTGTGGGGAATCATGGTCGCGTTCTTCCAGATCGGTCAGCACGGCTCGGCGGACCTTACCGTGGTCGCTCCGGGTATCGCCATGGCGCTTATCACGACGGTGGCGGGCCTCGTGGTCGCTATCCCTGCTTCTGCCGGTTACAACTACTTTACCTCCCGCAACGGTCAGAACGAAATCTCGTACTTCAACTTCGGCTCCCAGGTGCTCAGTCTCTTTAAGCGCGGTGACTTGCTCGCCCTCGAAGAAGTGGCTGGCTAGGAGGCATAGTGAAGCGCAGTCGCGGAAAAGAACTTAAGCAGGAGATGAACCTCACGAACATGATCGACATCGTGTTCGCGATTCTGATTGTGTTCATTATTTCTGCGCCTCTCATGAGCCAGGGGGTCAAGGTGGACTTGCCCAAGGCGGAAGCCCCGACCATGGAGCAGGAAAAACTTTTGAAGGTTTCCATCACCAAGAACGAGGAACTCTACATCGCCGACATGATGGTCGGTTTCGGAAGTTTCAACAACGTGTTCAAGTCGCTCTGGAATGGCGAGATGGCGGTGGTCATCAATGCCGACGAGTCGGTGAACTACGGTCTTGTGATGAAGGTGGTGACCCAGGTGCAGAAGCTCGGTGTCACGAAACTCGGATTCCTGACGATGAATCCCAAGGAAAAACTGGGAAAGAACTAGGTGAGCGCAGATAGAAACATCCAGTATTTTTCGTCTGACGATGACGGAATGATGGTGAAGATCATCGTTTGTGCGGTGGTGTTCCACTTGCTGATTGCGGGTATTTGCGTTGCGTTCCATTTTGTGAATTTCAAGCACGAGCCGGAACCGATTCCCGTGTTCGAGATGGTGCAGGTGAACCAGGTAAAGCCGCGTCCGCAGCCGCCGAGGCCTAAGCCGGTTGAACCGAAGCCCGAACAGCCCAAGCCGATAGAGCCTAAGCCCAAGGTGGAACCGAAACCCAAGGTAGACAAGCAGCTGCCGCCCGAACCGAAGGTTGAAGAAAAACCGCCTGAACCGGAACCGGTAGAGGAGCCGCAGCCGGAACCAGAACCGGAGCCGGAACCGCAGGATGACTTTGAAGTGGACGACTTGGACTTGCCGACGGCTGTCGAGGCTCCGAGCCTTAACCCGGTGGGTTCCGTGGATATGGATCCGCTGATGCAAGTTTATTTGGAACGCTTGAAACAAATTATTATGAGCAATTTCAATCCGCCTTCGAACTTGAACGTGCGCCGTGACGTGAAGACGACGGTGCAGTTCACGGTGGACCGTTTCGGCGGCATTACGGCGATTACGCTTAAGCGCAGTTCCGGAAACAAGACCTGGGACCACTTGTCGGTGCGCGCCGTGCAGATTTCCAAGGTTCCTGAACTTCCGCCGAATTTTAGGGCCCCTTCGCTCGTTTTGCACTTTAATTTTACACCAAATTAACATAAAAAAGTGGGTTATAAGAAGGAAATATTGTATTATTGAAGAAAGGGCCGTTGCGAAAATCCGTAAGGTGATTGAGCAATCTTTTGTGAATGTTGAAGATGATTTTTTTGAAGAAGAAAATGAATTTGATGAACTCTATGATGGTGCGCATGGCGACGGTCGCTTTTGCCGTTGCCTTGTTGCCAGTGACATCGCATTCGTCGATTGATACGATTGCTGTCGATGTGGGCATATCGGTGTTCAAGACGATGCCTATCGGTGTTGTTCCCTTTGCCGAAAGCAAGTCAATTGACTGGATCGAGGAAAAGCCGCACCAGATCGTGACCCGCGATGCGAACCTTTCGGGACGTTTTGATGTGGTATCTTCGGACAAGTTCAATCTGCCGCTATTCAGCAAGGCGCACGCCAAGCATTATGTGACGGGCAAGGTGACTCCGGTGGGTGGCAAGCTCAAATTGGAATGTTACCTGTATGTGGCTCAGACCAAGGACTTGCTTCTCGGTGAAACCTATACGGTGGAGCAGAAGGACCTTCGCCGCGCCATGCATCTCTTCTTTGACGAGGTTATCTACCGTCTGTGGGGTGAACGCGGTGTGGCTTCTACCAAGCTGGCTTACGTATCCAAGATTGACGGAATCAAGCAGGTGGTGGTGTCGGACTACGACGGTTTCCATCGCAGCCAGATTACGCGCGATACGACGATCAGTATGATGCCCGTGTGGATGAAGGACAACGCGGGGCTCTATTATGTGAATTTCAAGACGCACCGTCCGAAGCTTTATTCCAAGATGTTCGGCGGCTCCGAAAAGTCGGTGTTCCCGCAGCTGGACCAGACTTACAGCCCAGCGGTGAATCCGAAGACGGGTGAGCTTCTTTTCTCGAGTACGGTAGACGGCAAGACGGATCTGTATATCGGAAATCCGGCGACGGGCAAGGCGAAAAAGTTTGCCTATCTCAAGTCGAACCAGACGAGCCCGGCTTGGAGTCCGTATGCATCCGAGGTGATGTTTACCAGTGACCGTGGCGGTGGACCGCAGATTTTCGTGATGGGCAAGGACGGCTCCGATTTGCGTCGCGTGACCTTTATGGGACGCTACAATGAACGTGCAGCCTGGTCGCCCGAAGGAGACCGTATTGCCTACACCTCGATGGATAACGGTCACATGAACATTTATACCTGCGCCCTCGACGGCTCCGATATCGTGCAGCTGACGAACAACGCTGGCAACAACGAACACCCTACCTGGTCGCCCGACGGCAAGCTGATTGCCTTTGCGAGCAACCGTAGCGGCTCTTACCAGATTTATATAATGAGAAAAGACGGCTCGAATGTTACTCGTATCACCAATTCCGGTGAGAATACTTCGCCGACGTGGTCTTTTTTCTATGATGATATTAAACAACAAAAAAAGGAAGGTGAAAAATGAAGAACCTCGTGAAACTTGCCGTGGTGGCCTCTGCCGCTGCTATCTGCCTTGTCGCTTGCGCGAAGAAGGAACCGCCGAAAACCGAACCGACGGTTGAAAATGCTCCCGCCGAAGCGGCTCCTGCCGTAGAACAGGCTGCCCCGAATGCGGATTCTCTTGCTGCAGAACAGGCACGCCTCGAAGCAGAACGCCTGGCTGCTGAACGCGCCCGTCTGGAAGCGGAACGCGCTCGCCTCGAAGCTCTCATCAACCAGATCATGAGCGAAGATGTGTACTTTGACTTTGACCGCTCCGAACTCACCGAAAAGGCCAAGGAACTCTTGGCTCAGGTGGGCGAGCTCCTGATCAAGGAAGAACGCTTCACGATTACGATTGAAGGTCATACGGATGCTCGTGGTACCGAAGATTACAACTTCACTCTCGGTGCAAAGCGTGCCATGAAGGTGAAGGAATTCCTCGTTGCTTACGGCATTGACGCCAAGCGCATGGAATCGGTCAGCTACGGTAAGGAAGCTCCGAAGGTTGAAGGTGCAACCGAAGAAGCCTACTCCCAGAACCGTCGCGCCAACTTCCGCGTGAACATCAAGGAATAATTCAGATTTCAGAATTCGGATTTCGGAATTAAAAACTTTAAATTCAGAATCCGGATTTCAGAATGATATTAACTCTGAATTCTGAATTCCGAATTCATAATTGAATAAAGCACATGACTAACTTGAAACTACTTACTGCGGGTTTTGCCGCTATGGTCTTGATTGGGTGCAGCCAGATGACTGTGCTCCGTACCAAGGAAATGAAGGCGGTCGGTGCGGAAGTCCAGACGAGCCTGGATTCCGCGGTGCAGAGTCTGTCTGCACAGAACGATTCGCTGCGTGCCGAACTTGATTCGACCAAGGCTTTGCTCGATGCGTCGGCGCTTGCACAGAAACGTATGCAGGCTGAAATCACGATGCTTTCGCGCCGTGTCTCCGACGAGTCCGAACGCAACGATTCTAGGCAGGAAGAGATCATCTACCGTCTCGATATGCTTCTTGGAAAGTCTGACAAGATTCTGGCGAAGAAGGTCGTGGTGAGTGGTGCTCCGGCTCCGGTTTCGATGGATAGTCTGGAACATGAGGCTGAAAAGCTCGTGGAAGCCGAGGCCATGTTCAATACGGCGCGTTCCGATTATCATCGTGGCGAATTCAAGCTTGCCTATAACGGTTTAAAGCAGGTCTATGAACAGATGAAAGAGGGCGAACTCGCCGAGAATTCGCTTTATTGGATGGCTCTCTGCCTGATCGATGTGAACCAGGTGGACAAGGCGAAAAAGGTCTTTGCTCGCATGTCGGAAGCCTTCCCCGACGGCCAGAAGACTTGCCCCGCCTTGTTCAAGCTTTCGAGCCTTTATGGTGAAGAATGCGACATTGACATGCAGAAGCAGTACCTGCAGAAGATTCTTTCGACCAAGTCCTGCGAAAAGTCGCCTGAGTTCGAACAGGCTGCCGAAATGTTGCAAGAAATCTTGGAAAAAGAAGACAAGAAGTCTGCCGGTGAACCTGTGGAACGTTGCGTGCCCGTGGTTCGCGAACCGGTCAAGCCGACCTCCCGCAAGTCGACGACCGATGGCGCTTCTGAACCGACAGCAAGCGCAACGACCGAATCTACGGAAGCCGCTCTGTAACAGTTCAAAATCTTTTGAAAACGAAAACTCCGACGATTGCTTCGCCGGAGTTTATTCTTTAGTCTCTCGTCTGTAGCCGCGTAGCGGCGTTCTCTCGTCTAGTCTACGGTTCGTCGGCGTCGATGACGACTCGCTCGACTTTGGCGCCGAGCTTTGCCATTTTCGCTTCGAAATCTTCGTAACCGCGGTCGAGGTGGTAAATGCGGCTAATCTTGGTTTCGCCTTCGGCGATTAAGGCTGCGAGGACGAGCGCGGCGGAGGCGCGCAGGTCGGAGCCCATGACGTCGGCACCTTCGAGCGGGAGGCCGCCCTTGATGGTGGCGGTGTTGCCGCTCAGCGTAATGCTTGCACCGAGGCGTTCCATTTCGGCTACATGCTTGAAACGGTCGTTATAGACGGTGTCCTGGATGACGCTGTTTCCGGGAACCGAGAGGAGCGTTGCCATGAGCGGCGCCTGCATATCGGTGGGGTAGCCTGGGAAGGGGAGCGTTTGGATGGTAATCGGCTTGAGTTCTACGTCACGGGCATCGACTTCGGCCCAGTCGGGGCCGACATTCACCTTGCAGTTCATGTCGCGGAAGGCATCGAGGGTCGAGGCGATGTGTTCGGGAATGATCTTGTTCACTCGAACGCGGCCGCGGGTAATGGCGGCACCGCAGAGGAAGGTGCCCGCCTCGATACGGTCGGGGATGGTGACACCATTGCCGGGGCGTAGGGATTCTACGCCCGTTACCGTCAGGGTACGCGTGCCGCGTCCCTGAATTTTCGCACCCATGCCGATGAGGTAATCGACGAGGTTATCAATTTCAGGTTCAAGTGCGGCGTTTTGGAGCACGCTGGTGCCCTTGGCGAGCGTCGCCGCCATCAGCACGTTCACCGTGGCGCCAACGCTCGAAATCGGGAAGTGGAAGGTTCCGCCGGGGAGGCGACCGTCGCAGGTGGCTTCGACATAGCCATGCGTTACTGTAATCTTTGCACCGAGCGCCTCGAGCCCTTTTAGGTGCAAATCGACGGGGCGCGGGCCCCAGGCGCAACCGCCGGGGAGCGAGACGCGGCAACGTCCGAACCTTGCGACGAGCGGGCCCAACACATAGAAGCTCGCACGCATCGTCTTCACGAGTTCGTAAGGCGCTTCCAAGTGATCGGCTCCGCGGGTATCGATTTTAAGGCAGTGAGCTTCGCCGCTGATATGGCAACCGATAACGCGCAACACGTCGGACATCGTCTTCATGTCCTTGAGGTGCGGCACGTTCGTGATTTCGGATACGCCGTCGGCAAGAAGTGCTGCGGCCATCACGGCGAGCACTGCATTCTTAGCCCCGGAAATTTCAACTTCGCCGTCGAGCGGCTTCTTGACTTGGGGAACAATAAACTGGTACATAGTTAATTCAGATTTCTGTATTCAGAATTCAGAAGATGTTTAGTTTGTCTTAAATTCTTAGCGTTCCAGGCGGAAATAGACTGCAGCAAGCGGCGGAAGCTTGATGTTCAGGCTGCATTCGCGGTTCTGCCACGGAATGTCCTGCGTCCAGACTTCGCCAAAGTTACCCACGTTAGAACCTCCGAACATAGCGGCATCGGTGTTGAAGATTTCCTTCCACTTGCCGCGGGTCGGAGCGCCCAGGCGGTAGTCGTTGCGGACCACCGGCGTGAAGTTGAACACGCACAGAATCTGGTTCCCGTGGTCGTCCTTGCGGACGAAACTCACGATGGAATTGTCGGCATCGTCGCACCAGATCCATTCAAAACCGGTGTAGTAGTGGTCGATTTCCCAGAACGGGGCGTTTTCCTTGTACAGGTGGTTCAGTACCTTCATCATTTCGAGGAGCTTGCCGTGGCTATCCCAGCTGATCAGGTGCCAGTCGAGCGAGCGCTTTTCGTTCCATTCGCGGAATTGGCCGAACTCGTTGCCCATGAAGTTGAGCTTCTTGCCCGGGTGCGCGTACTGGAAGGCGTAGGTGAGGCGGAGGTTTGCAAACTTCTGCCAGTTGTCGCCCGGCATCTTGCCGAGCATGGAACCCTTGCCGTGCACCACTTCGTCGTGGCTGAACACCTGGATGAAGTTTTCGCTGTAGGCGTACACCATGCTGAAGGTCAGCTGGTTGTGGTGGTACTTACGGTGAATCGGTTCGTGCTGAATGTAGCTGAGGAAGTCGTTCATCCAGCCCATGTTCCACTTGTAGTGGAAGCCGAGGCCTCCCTGTTCAGGCGGACGCGTGATAGAGGGGAAGCTGGTGGATTCTTCGGCAATCAAAATCGCATGCGGCGTGAGGCGGCCCATGATGCTGTTCAGGTGCTTCAGGAATTCGAGCGTATCGTAGTTGATGTTGCCGCCGTCCTTGTTCGGCACCCACTGGCCGGGGCCCTTGCCGTAGTCGAGGTAAAGCATCGAGGCCACGGCGTCAACTCGCAGGCCGTCGCAGTGGAATTCCTTGAGCCAGTACATGGCGTTTGCGATAAGGAAGTTCTTGACTTCGTTGCGGCCCAGGTTAAAGATGTAGGTGCCCCAGTGCGGGTGTTCACCCTGGCGCGGGTCGGCATGTTCGTAACAGGCGGTGCCGTCGAAACGGCCGAGAGCGTGAGCGTCTTTCGGGAAGTGGGCCGGAACCCAGTCCACGATCACGCCGATTTCGTTCTGGTGGCAGAGGTCCACGAAGTGTCTAAACTGGTCCGGTGTGCCGTAACGGCTTGTGGGGGAGTAGTAACCGGTCACCTGGTAGCCCCAGGATTCGTCGAGCGGGTGTTCGGCGAGCGGCAAGAATTCCACATGGGTGTAGCCCATTTCCTTGAGGTACGGAATCAAGGTTTCGGCAAGTTCGTCCCAGTTCAAGAAACGGTCCGGATTCGCGGGGGCGCGGCGCCAGGAACCGGCGTGGACTTCGTAAATGTTCATGGGCGAACCGAAGACCTTGGTTGCCCAATGCGTAGACATGTAAAGGTCGTCGCCCCATTCGTAGCCGTCGAGGTGCGTGGTGATGGAGGCGGTTGCCGGACGGACTTCGCTGAGTTTTGCGAGCGGGTCCACTTTAACATGCAGGTTGCCGTCGGCGCCGTGGATTTCGAAACGGTAGAGTTCGTTCTCGCCGATGTTCGGAATGAAGATTTCCCAGATGCCGGAACTGCCCAGCATGCGCATCTGGTTGCGGCGGCCGTCCCAGCTGTTAAAGCTACCGACCACGGAAACGGCGTGGGCGTTCGGAGCCCAGACGGCGAAGTGTACGCCTTTAAAGCCCTGGTGTTCAACAAGGTTTGCGCCCAGTTTGCGGTAAAGCTCATAGTGCGTGCCGCTCGAAATCAGGTGGCGGTCAAAGTCGCTAAGTACAGGGAGGAATGCATACGGGTCGGTGAGCGTGTATTCGTTGCCGTCGTCCTGCTTGATAATCAGGTTGTAAAAGAACGGTTCGTATTCTTTGTCGAGAATCGCTTCGAAGAATCCCGTGTTACCGATTTTCATGAAATCAAATTCGTATTCACCGTCGCAGGATTCTCCGCGAATGAAACTGGCCTGCGGCTGGTAGGCGCGAATCACCGTCTTGACACCACGATCTGTATTCAGCGGGTGAATTCCCAAAATGGAAAACGGATCTTTCGTACTAAAATCCCAAATGGCGCGCATGTCTTCCGACGTGAGGCTCGTAAAGTCGTTCCATTCCATACAATACTCCTTTAAACACCTAGTTTAACGATGTAAATATAACTTAAACGTATTCGTTTCGGACAAAGAATAAATAAAAAAACGACCCACCGTTAGTGGGTCGCTTCATTGAGTGCGAGAAATCTCTTTCTACTAGAAATGGATAACGCGGACCTTGATGACCTTCTCGAGCTTGGAGAGCTTCTCGATGATGGAGTCGTCCACCTTGCTTTCCACGTCAACGAGGTTGTAGCCGATCTTGCCGTTGCTCTTGTTAGAGAAGCTGGCGATGTTCACGCCTTCGGCACCGAATACCTTCGTGATTTCGGAAATCATATTCGGAACGTCCTGGTTGATGACCACGACGCGGCTCTTGACGCCGGCATGCGGGTGATCAACGAGGGCCGGGAAGTTCACGGAATTGCGGACGCAACCGAATTCGATGTAGTCCTTCAATTCTTCGACGGCCATCACGGCGCAGTTTTCTTCGGCTTCTTCGGTAGAGGCACCGAGGTGCGGGAAGCAGGTCACCTTGTCGTTCTTGATGAGGTCTGCAGTCGGGAAGTCGCAGAGGTAACCCTGGAGGGAACCCGAAGCGAGCATTTCGTTGACCGGATCCATTTCCACGATGCCACCGCGAGCAAAGTTCATGATGTAGCTACCCTTGAACTGTGCGAGGTTCTTGCGGTTGAGGAGGTTTTCGGTCACGCCCTTGATGAACGGAACGTGCACGGTGAGGAAGTCAGACTTCGCAATCACGGTGTCGAGGTCGGCAATTTCCACCTTGTTGGAAAGTTCGTGCATATTGGCGGCGTTCGGATACGGTTCGTAAGCGATGACGCGCATGTTCTTCCAACGGGCATAGTTAGCGACGAGCACGCCGATCTTGCCGAGGCCGATTACGCCGAGAGTCTTGCCTGCGAGTTCCATGCCGGCGAATTTCTTCTTGCCGCTTTCGACGGTCTTCGCGAGGTCCGGGTCGGTGGTGTCGAGGTTCTTGACCCATGCAGCAGCCTTGTCCACGTTACGGACGGCCATGCCGAGCACGGTCATCACGAGCTCGGCAACGGCGTTGGCGTTTGCACCCGGGGTGTTGAACACGCAGATGCCCTTCGCGGAAGCCTTGTCGATGGTGATGTTGTTCACGCCAGCGCCGGCGCGGGCGACAGCCAGCAGGCCGTCAAAGTTGTCGGTATCAACCTGGGCGGAACGCACCAAGATGGCATCCGGATTCTCAACGGAGTCGGAAACCTGGTAGAACGAGCCAAACAGGCTCAGGCCTTTCTTGGAAATGTTGTTCATCGTCTTAATAGTTGCCATTGTATTGTCCTTTGTTTAAGTTAAAACTTAGTGATTGGTGGTTAGTGATTAGTGGTTAGGATTGTAATAAGAACTTTCCTTTTACATTCCTGTTTACTAGCCACTTAAATATTCCTGTTTACTAGCCACTGTTTACTAACCACTTTTAGGGTTCTTGCCAGCGGCCTCTTTCCTTGATCAAATTCACGAGTTCCTCGATGGCGTCCTCTTCGGGAATGTTCTTCTTGACTGCCGTCTTGCCCTCGAACAAGGTAATGCGGCCGGGGCCACCGCCCACGTACCCGAAGTCGGCGTCCGCCATTTCGCCTGGGCCGTTCACGATGCAGCCCATGATGCCGATGGAAATGTCGGAGAGGTGGCCGAAGCGGGCCTTGATCTTGCCCATGACCTGCTGGATGTCGTACAAGGTGCGGCCGCAGCTGGGGCAGCTGATAAAGTTCGTCTTGCTGCGGCGGCAGTAGGCGGCCTGCAGAATATCGAATGCAAGGAGCACGCATTCCTTCGCGCCCTTGTAGCCGTCAATCACGACGGCATCGCCAAGACCGTCCGTCACGAGGCTTCCGATATCGGCAGAGACGCGGAGGGTTTCCTTTTCGGTGTCGCCGATTTTGGCGTAAAGCAAAATCGGGTCTTTGCGACCTGCTGCATCAAGTGCAGCAGCAAGGGCGCGCACGCCGGAAACCATTTCGGCTCCCGTGTAGCAGAACACGGAACCTGCCGGTACCGCTGCCGGATTCTGGGCAAAGCCCGCGATATCCATGGCGTCCTTGAATTCCACAATCGGCTTTTCGTTCAAGTTGGGGAGCGCGAATTCTGCATTGCGGCGTTCGCCCGTGAGTGCAATTGCATCGGCCTTCACGCCGACCTTCACCGGATGAGAACCACCAATTTCCACGCCGGAAACAGCGACGGGCGTCGTCGCTCTGCGTTCGTAATGGTACGGGTCCTTTTCAAGAATCGGCACGTTGTATGCCGTCGGCGCAGCAGGCAACGCGCAGGCCTTGATGAGTTCCTGTGCCACAGGGACTTCGGCCACCGGATCTTCGGTGAGCGATACGCGGATGGTGTCTGCAAGGCCATCGAGCAACAAGGCGCCGATGCCAGCTGCAGACTTCAAGCGTCCGTCGGCACCCGCGCCCGCTTCCGTGACACCTACGTGGAACGGGTACGGCTTAAAGCCTTCCTGCTTGATTCGCGCGGCGAGCATACGGTAGGCGGCAATCGCCACGCGCGGGTTGCTGCTCTTGAGGCTGAGGACCACCTGGTCAAAATGTTCAGCTTCGCACACGGCCAGGTATTCCATGGCGCTTTCCACCATGCCCTCCACCGTATCGCCGTAGCGGTAAATCATGCGGGCAGAGAGCGAACCGTGGTTCACGCCGATGCGGATGGCGCGTCCCAGGCGCTTGGCCTCCTGCACGAACGGCGTAAAGGCTTCTGCCACCTTTTCCTTGCCCTCGTCAAAAGATTTGTCCGTCTGCTGGTCGAGCGTCAAAATGCCGGTGTCTACAAAGTTACCCGGATTGATGCGGACTTTCTCGACCCACTTGAGGGCTTCGAAAGCGGCCTTCGGCTGGAAGTGGATATCGGCAGATACCGGAACGGTGCAGCCGGCTGCTCGCACCTGTTTCATCACTTCTTCAAGTGCTGCAGCATCAGCAAATGTCGGAGCGGTAATGCGAACCAGGCCACAGCCCACCTTGGCAAGCGCTAAAGTTTCCGCCACCGTCTTCTCGACGTCCTTCGGCTTGGTGGTGGTCATGGACTGAACTAAAATGGGGGCATTGCCCCCGATAAGTGCGCCGCCAACGCGGACTTGTACAGTTTCCCTGCGGACTGCATTGAAGCGGTCGGCAACGTACGGGAATTCGCTAAACTTCGTCATGCGCCCAAAGATAGCAAATTTTCGCCTCAAGGTTAGTCGTTTTTTACGCAACGGATAGAGAAATGGTAGTCGGCAGAATGGTCCTGAGTGTAAATCATCATTTTGGGAAATCCGCTAGATTGAACCCTGACCTCGGTTTCCCGGATTCCCTCGTAAGCAAGGAAATAAGCCTGGCGTCCGGCATCACCGAACGCATAGCCCGATATGTTCCATGCATACCAATGCCTGCCGCAAGGCAGTGCAGAAAATCCATAGGCGTCTTCCATATTGGTACCCCACCCATAACGGGATCTGAGAGCATGTCCGTTACTGTCGAGCGGTACGCCGTACTTGTCAACCACGATATTCTTGAATTCAAGCATCGTCGGGATATGCCAGCCTTCGGGACAAATTCCCTGGTGCTCTTTCTGGATTAAGGCTGCAATAGATGCGGAGTCGTAATTCACCGCAGCTCCGTTCAAGTTCATGGCAGCCTGCCAGTTGTACATGCCTCCGCACACATCGCAATACTTTGTACTATCCTTGTAGCAAACTCTATTCCGGCCTTTCATATTCGCAACAATGCTAGAGTCTTGTTCATAACCCGTCTTGTATCCACGGAAATCGAGGTTCTGCGCCATCCAGGTCTTGTTCCCGATTTTCACGGTTTTGTATGTTTTCCCGTCGCGTTCATCCACCAGTTCTCCGTAATCGATAGTCGGGTTCAGGCGGTAATCTCTGGGAATATCAAGATTCCATGAAACCGCATTGAACCACGATCCGTTTTGGCAGAAATACACATTGTCGGTGACATTGCCCTTTTTGTAATCTCCTTGTGTACAGGGCTTATCCCACTGGTAAGTATACTTTTCGATAGTTGTCGATTCATTCCATTGCGTTTTGGCGCATGTTACATAAAAGAGATAGTCGTAATCTTTTGAAATCTTGAACGAATAGACTTCACCTTCACGGGAGGCTTCACATGTACCTCGACTCGAGAGAACATCCAATAAATATTCCAGCTGCTCGCTAATATCCGAGGCCCAATAACAGAATCCGCTGCAGCAGCGGCCCGAGCAACGGTACATATCGGAAAACAGCTCACCGGCAGCATCTTCATCGAACTCCACGACACCGTTTTTCACAAACGATTCCGAGTCAAAATACCTTGAACCAAAATCCATATCCGATGCGATAAAGTAGGTTATCGCCGTCGCCCACAGCTTGTCCGTATCCGACGTCCCGGCGACGCTGAATTTATCCACGTCATGGAATTTTTCGTCGAGACCGAAAGCCTTCTGCAGCTCCGTTTCGGCCTGGTGTTTCGCGTTGACAAACGAAAGGCCCTGTTCCCTGACCAAGGACTTGATTCTGCCCTGAATTGCGCTGAACGGCGGATTTATAAATAAAGACGTATCTTTTTTCACATTGACAATGCCGTATTGGTAGACATAAGACCTGATTGTCGAATTCGTGGTGTTGTTGCGGATAATCTCGATTTCCAAGAATTCAGCATCTTCTGGAATTCCACGAATAATGAACTTGTTCGTGGTAGTATCCATAGTCCCCTTGTATTCAATTGTTGAATCCACATAATCCAACTTATTGTCCAAAAGTCGGGCATAAACATTGGTGGCTACTTCATGAGAATAGAACCCTTCGTATCTTCCCTGGATTACCAAACCGGGGGTATCTTCTTCCGAAGATGAAGAAGATTCATTGTTCGAAGAAGATGCTTCAGATGACGAGGAATTCTTCGACAAAGAGGTGTTTCCCGAAGAATTGGATGTATCTGAGCTTTCGTCATTACTAGAAGAAGGATTCTTCGATGAGGAACTGCCTTTTTTCGAATTGGAACCTGCACTCAGATCCGTACTGTCCGAAGACGAACTGTACTCGTCTTCATCCAGATCGCGTTCATCAACCCATTTCCCCTGATTGCACGCGTAAACGGCGTCCTTGCTTTCGACAAAGTAGCGATCACCTGCATTTTCACGCGAGCAATCGGGTAGGTTGTTTATAGAGGATGCCGATGAAATGTGAAACCCCGAGTCATCGTCACCGCAAGCGGTGAACCCTAAGAAGAGAGTGGCTCCGAAAATTAAATTTGTAAGTTTTTTCAGCATTTGTTTACTAGACCTTGTTATGTGAACAAATGTAGAAAAAATGAAGGATGAAAGTTTTTTCATTCTTCATTTTTCATTCCAAATTCTCTATGCTTCGTCTTCTTTCAGGCTGCCGTAGTATTCTTCTAACTTGGAACGGCAGGCGATAAAGCAATCCTTGAGCGAAGGATCGAATTGGGTGCCCATACCTTCGATGATAATCGTATAGGCGTCATCAAAAGACATCTCGGCCTTGTAGCAGCGCTTGCTGACTAGCGCATCGTAGACGTCGGCGACTGCCATGACGCGGGCTTCGAATGGAATATGGTTTCCCTTGAGTTTATGCGGGTACCCAAATCCATCGAAGCGTTCGTGGTGGTAACGAGCTACATTGCTTGCAATCTTGACAAAGTCGGGAGATTCTATAGAGGTAAGCAGGTTTTCTACGATCATGGCGCCCTTTTCGGGGTGGCTCTTCATTTCTTCGTATTCCTGCGGGGTAAATCGACCGGGCTTTCTCAGGATGCGGTCTTCGATAGCGATTTTACCGATGTCATGCATCGGGGCTGCAGAAACCAGACTGTCGAAGAAAAACTCAGAGAAACCGAGACTCTTGTCTTTGCGCAGGTAGTCCACCAAGATAGAAACGACCTTGCTTGTACGCTTGATATGGCTACCGGTATTGCTATCACGGTTTTCGACCATGTGGGCCATGCCGATAAGCATTTGTTCCTGGATTGAGCGGATTTGAGAGTCGTTCTCCTTCAGCATCATTTCCAGACGGACATTGTTTGAACCCAGCATATTGATGTAATTGTGGATGCTGGTTTCGTCTTCAATCTTGAACAGGTTGATTTTCTTGGCGCGGGTAAGCGGAATCTGTCTCAACTTGATTTTGTAGTATCTTCCGTCGCTTTCGAATTTTTTCTCGATGATAATCTTGTCTTGAGAAATTTCCTTGATCCATGAAACGAGAAGGTGGTTGAGTTTCGTATTGTCGGGCATCGAGTGGTCTATCCGGCATTTTTTAAGGTCGGGGAAGGTCTTGTAAGCCACTGCGTTGCAACCGAGAAATTTGTTGTTTGTCGTAATCAGGACATAGCTGTCGGTGTTCTGGGTTTCCAAAACATGGGAAATAATTTGTTCAACATCGTAGCGTTTGACCCAGAAACAGATGTACAGGAGGGCGAATTGGTCAAATACGTAGACGGCGGGCATGACCAGCGTATCGCTTTCGACAAAACGGGAAATGAAGAACGAAAGGATCGACACGACTTCAATCGAAGAAAGCGCAATCAAGCTGTTGAAGGAAACGTTCCTTCTTTTGATGAAAGCATAGACGATAAGGCTCACGTTGATTAAGACGAAACCGACCATCATGCAGTTGAATATGTCGTGGCCTATGCCATAGACCGCGGTAAAGTTTCCTACGCCGTTGGTATAGATGAACTTGATAGACTTGTAATAGATGTCGCTAAAACCGACTGTCTGCGATAATACGAATACCGCAAAAACCACGATGGTTAGCAAGTCATAGCACCAATGGGGGAGTCGGATTTTGCAGATGGATATACCTGCGTCGAAAGTAAATAGCGGGAGGCATATCGATCCCACATAGATTATTTTATTCGAAAGAATTGCCTGGTCCAGGTTTGTAGATAAGGCTAGTAAAAGGTGCCCTAGACAAGCGATGAATACAGAATAGAATAACAGTGTGTAAGGACCGTTCAATTTCGGGTTGATACGGTGGTGCACCAATATATTAAAGGCCGATAAAACGGTCAGAAATGTCAAATACAAAATAACCATGTAAATCCCATCGATTAACAACACCAATCAACCGTATTAAATATAAATTAAAATTTACGGGTTAAGGTGTGTTCCCTGGTTTATTTTGCTTAAAATGTCTAAAATGTGTGTAAAAAATCACGGTCGCCAATCTTTTTACGATTGACGACCGTGACTTAAATCAGCTGATAATCGAAATTAGGCTTCAGCCGGTGCTTCAGGTGCAGCCGGAGCTTCAGTAGCGGCGGTTGCTGAGCCTGTCGAAGCATCAGCGGCCGGAGCTTCTGCTGCGGGCTTCGGAGGGAGGAGCGCCTTCATGGAAAGCTTCACCTTGCCCTTCGGGTCGACACCGAGGCAGAGCACTTCGACTTCGTCACCGACGTGAACGACGTCTTCGACCTTATCGACGCGGTGGTCGGCAAGTTCGGAGATGTGCACGAGGCCGTCGCGACCCGGGAGGATTTCGACGAATGCGCCAAACGGCTGGATCGTCTTGACCTTGCCCTTGTACTTGCGGCCCGGTTCGGGTTCGGCAGTGAGTTCCTCGATCATGCGGCGGCAGACTGCAGCGGCCTTGCCACTCGGGGCGGCAATGTCGATGTTGCCATCGTCGTCGATGTTGATGGTGCAACCCGTCTGAGACTGCATGCCCTTGATCACGGAGCCACCGGAACCGATGACGTCGCGAATCTTGTTGGTCGGGATGCGCATCTTGATCATGGTCGGAGCCTTCTCGGAAACCTTCGGACGCGGAGCGGCGAGGCCCAGCTCAGCCATCTTGCCGAGGATGTGCAGGCGGCCCTGACGAGCCTGTTCCAGAGCTTCGCGCATGAGTTCCGGCGTAATGCCGCGGATCTTGATATCCATCTGGAAGGCAGTGATACCTTCGGCAGTACCCGTCACCTTGAAGTCCATATCGCCGAGGTGGTCTTCCGTACCGGTGATGTCGGTCAAGATCTTGATCTTGCCGCCTTCCTTGACGGAACCCTTTTCGGAGATGAGGCCCATGGCGACACCTGCGACCGGAGCCTTGATAGGAACGCCAGCGTCCATCAAGCTGAGGCAGCCACCGCAAACAGAGGCCATGGAAGAAGAACCGTTGGATTCCTGAATTTCGGAAACCACGCGGATGGTGTACGGGAAGTCTTCCGGCAGCGGAAGAACGGCAGCGAGAGAGCGTTCAGCCAGGTGGCCGTGACCGATTTCGCGGCGGCTCATGCCGAGGCGCTTGCATTCACCCACGCAGTACGGCGGGAAGTTGTAATGCAGCATGTAGCTCTTGGAGCCTTCGCCCTGCAGGCTTTCGTAGCGCTGTTCGTCGGCCTTGGAGCCGAGCGTGCAGACCACGAGACCCTGGGTTTCACCACGCTGGAAGATCGCAGAACCGTGAGCGCTCGGGAGAACGCCGAGTTCGATTTCGATCGGGCGGACTTCGGTCGTCGTACGGCCGTCGAGACGCACGTCTTCGTTCAGGATCATTTCGCGCATGGCAGTGCGTTCGTAGTCGCTAAAGATTGCCTTAGCGTCTGCAACGAGAGCAGGATCCTGTTCTTCGTCCTTGCCGATGATGGCAAGAATGCGTTCGTCTTCCAGCATCTTCGCGCAGAGGTCTGCCATAGCCGGATAGAAGTCGGTCTTCACCATGTTGGAGTGGACGTCCTTGTTCAGTTCGTCCCACACGACTTCCTTCACCGTGGCGAGAAGCTTTTCGTGGGCTTCGCCAACGTGCTGCGGCTTGAGTTCCATCTTGGGCTTAGCGCAGCGGTCCACCAGTTCCTGTTGGGCCTTGCACATGAGCTTGATGGCTTCGTGACCGGCGAGAATTGCGTTGATCATCGTGTCTTCGGACACTTCGTAGGCACCGCCTTCCACCATGCAGACGGAATCTTCGGTACCGGCGACCACCAGGTCCAGATCGGCGCAGGCCATCTGTTCGTAGGTGGGCATCACGATGTTCTGACCATCGACCACGGCCACGCGTACGGCGGCAACCTGCTGTTCGAAGGGCAGTTCAGAAAGACCGATAGAAAGGGATGCTGCAGACACGCCGAGCACGTCCGGTGCAAACTTGCGGTCAGCAGACAGAACCTGCACGATCACCTGGACTTCGCGGGTGAAGTTCTCGGGGAACATCGGGCGAATCGGGCGGTCAATAATACGTGCAGAAAGCGTTTCTTCGTCAGAGGGACGACCGGCTTCGCGCTTGCTGTAGCCGCCCGGGAGGCGACCAGCGGCGTAAGCCTTTTCGCGGTATTCCACAGTGAGGGGGAAGAAGTCGCCTTCTTTTTCTTCGCCGTAGCAGACAGTAGAGAGCACGAATGCATCGCCCATCTTGGCGACTGCTGCTCCGCGTGCCTGCTTGGCGATACGGCCTGTTTCAAACGTGATGACGCGGCCGTCAGGGAGCGTTACGGACACTTCCTTCGGGTCGAGCATCTTGCCGTATTTTTGATGGTATGCGTCAATAGACATAAATTTCTCCAGTCTGAAGAATTAGCCGCGCAGACCGAGTTCCTTGATCAAGGCACGCTGGGCGATAATGTCCTTTTCGCCGTAGTACTTGAGGAGGTTCTTGCGCTTAGAAACCATCATGGACAGACCGCGCAGGGAGTGGAAGTCCTTCTTGTGGGTCTTAGCATGTTCGGTGAGGTTCTTGATCTTCTCGGTGAGGAGAGCGATCTGAACGCGGACGTTACCGGTGTCCTTTTCGTTTGCTCCGAACTTAGCGGTGATTTCTGCAGCCTTTTCTTTAGTGATAGTAGCCATTATAGCCATTCCTTTTTTTTGTTGTTTTTGCGGTCACCACCATGGCGACCTGTTTCATTACATGTTTTTGTCCGAGTTTCTCTGCTCTAGCACCAGTGGAATTGGCGAATCTGGTCACAGGACCCAGGCAAAAATGCAATTTGGGGGTATATATAGAAAATTCGGAATTCGGAGTTCGGAATTCGGAGGTGAAAGTATCGCGAAAAAGGCGAAAAAAGAGGAAAACGTGGTGAAAAAAGGCAAAAAATAGATGAAAAGCGACTTCTAGCAAGATTTGGGCTTCTTTTCTATATTTGGGGGCTGTGGAAAGAAAAGACAATAATTACCTGTTTGATTCCGGGAATCTCTCGGAAGGGGCGCTTGCCAAGAAGCACCGCCTTGAAAACGATCCGAGTTCCCGTACTAATATAATGGATTATCTGCCCGGCATGGAAGTCATCCAGTCGGACATTGCCGACAAGGTGCTCTCTGAGTCTGAAAATTTCGATTATTCCAAGTATACCGGCAAGGACGTGAAGCGCGCCCTGGAACATGAACGCTGCACGCTCGAAGATTTTAAGGCGCTCCTTTCTCCGGCGGCCGCTCCGTATCTGGAACAGATGGCCGCGAAGGCGAAAATCGAGACGAGCAAGCATTTTGGCAACAACGTCTATTTTTTCACGCCGCTCTACATCGCGAACTACTGCGAAAACTACTGCGTTTACTGCGGGTTCAACTGCTACAACCATATCAAGCGCATGCAGCTCACCATGGAGCAGATCGAGCACGAGATGAAGGTCATCGCCGACAGCGGCATGGAAGAAATCCTGATTCTCACGGGCGAAAGCCGCGCGAAAAGCAGTGTGGAATACATCGGTGAAGCCTGCAAGCTGGCCCGCAAGTATTTCCGCATGGTGGGCATCGAAGTATACCCGGTCAACGTCGACGAATACCGCTACTTGCATGAATGCGGAGTGGACTACGTGACCGTTTTCCAGGAAACCTACGACAAGGTGCGTTTCGAACAACTTCACCTGATGGGCCATAAGCGTGTGTTCCCGTACCGCTTTGATTCGCAGGAACGCGCCCTGATGGCGGGCATGCGCGGGGTGGCATTCTCTGCACTCCTCGGCCTTTCGGACTTCCGCCGCGATGCGCTGGCTTCGGCGCTCCATGTGTATTACTTACAAAAGAAGTATCCGCATGCCGAAATGAGCTTGAGTTGCCCGCGACTCCGCCCCATCATCAACAACGACAAGATTGACCCGCTGGATGTTCACGAGAAGGAACTCTGCCAGGTGCTTTGCGCTTACCGCATCTTCTTGCCGTACGTGGGCATTACGGTCTCGAGCCGCGAAAGCAAGGAATTCCGCAACGGCATCGTGAAGATTGCGGCGACTAAAGTTTCTGCTGGGGTTTCTACGGGCATTGGCGACCACGAAAGCAAGTACAGCGGTCACGACGACGGCGAAGGCGGCGACGAACAGTTCGAAATCAACGACGGCCGCAGCTTTAACGCCATGTACTCAGACATTTCGGGCGAAGGTCTTCAGCCGGTGTTGAACGATTATCTATACGTGTAAAAGCCTTATGCTTGCTTAAGCATTGCTTTAAAAAATCTTTGGATCTTGGCGCGGAAACCCTTGTCGCCTTTCTGGTGATAGGGTGGATAGAGGTAGTTTACTGCATCGAATGCGCCCTGCTCCATAATATTTCTTTCGTGACTGAAGGTCTTGAATCCGTAGAATCCGTGATAATTTCCGGTGCCGCTCATGCCGACTCCGCCGAATGGGACCGATAGATTTTCAATTTGCAGAATGCAGTGGTTTACGCAGGTCGAGCCCGAGGTCGTGCGGACGATGACTTCGTTGATTTTTGCTTCGGATTTTCCGAAAATATAGAGGGCGAGCGGCTTTGGACGATTCTGTACAAACGTAATAGCTTCGTCAAGAGAATCGTAGGCGACAATCAGGAGAATCGGTCCGAAAATTTCCGATGCCATAATCTTCATATCGGGCGTGACACCGGTGAGTACTGTGGCGGGCGTGTAGCGGTTTTCGATGTCTTCGGGACTGAATTGGGCGCCGATAACTGCGGTTGCGCCTTTGGTGCAGGCGTCTTTGATGAGAGCTTGGTGACGCTCAACTGTTCGGCTTTCTACGATGTGGACAAAGTTTTTTGAAAGACGGCGAGTGTCTTCGGTATCGCCGTACATTTTCTTTACGTTGTCTGCAATAGCGTTGACGAGCGGTTGTACTAATTTTGACGGACAAAGTACAAAATCGGGAGCGATGCAGGTCTGGCCTGCGTTCAGGCACTTGCCCCAGGCGATTTTCTTGGCGGCATCCTTGATTTTTACGTCATCCAGAATGATTACGGGTGATTTTCCGCCGAGCTCAAGCGTTACACCAGCATGCATTCTGGCCGCACATTCTGCAATGTGGGCTCCGACTTTGGGACTGCCTGTGAAGAATACATGGTCGAAGGGGAGGGCGAGAAGTTTGTCTCCGAGTTCCGTTCCCGCGCCCAGCACGACGGCAACTTCGTTCTGCGGGAAAACTTCCGCGAAGAGTGATTCGAGAAATATTGCTACATGCGGGGTCTTGTGGCTCGGCTTGGCAATCACCACATTTCCGGCGGCGATTGCCGCTACGATGGGCGAGACAAACAGCAAGAAGGGATAGTTCCACGGAGCCATAATCAGGACGCGTCCCTTGGGTTCGAAGTGGCTGCGGCTATGATTTAACGGAAATAAAAAACTCCAGCTGCCGTCCTTGTCTTCCATCCAGTCTGGCAGGTGGTTCACGGTGTGGTCGATTTCTTGAAGAGCCGGAAAAACTTCAGTAAGCCAGGCTTCGGTTTGCGGTTTGTGAAAATCATTCCACACGGCGTCGTAAAATTCCTGCTGTCGTTTGACGATGGCCTTGCGGAGTCTTTGGAGCTTTTCGATGCGTTCTCGGACGGATGTTCGTGCTATTGCCCAACGGTTTTTACCTTGCAATTCAAAAAGATTGTTCAAAAAATCGCTCATAATGAAAATATAAGTTTTTTGTTGTAACGAACTCAACTTTAATCGAATGACTGGGGGCGGGCTTATGACTTTGTCAGTCATTTTTTATAGATTATAGATATGGCTTCTTTAATCGAATACAACGGTAAGCGCCCGGTCTTGGGTGAACGTGTTTTTATCGCCGATGGCGCGAAGGTGATTGGCGATGTGGAAATCGGAGACGATTCCTCGGTGTTTTACAACGCGGTTATTCGAGCGGACCTGGCTGAAATTCGGATTGGCAAGCGAACCAACATTCAGGACAATGTGACGATACATCTATCGACAGATGTGGGCGTGCATGTGGGCGATAACGTGACAGTCGGTCACAACGCCATTTTGCATGCCTGCGATGTCGATGACAATGTGCTGGTGGGCATGGGTGCAATTCTTATGGATGGGGTGCATATCAAGTCCAATAGCGTGGTGGCCGCCGGTGCCATAGTAACGCAGGACAAGGAATTTCCCGAAGGAAGCTTGATTGTGGGCGCTCCGGCTCGCGTGGTGCGAGAACTTACCGAAGATGAAATCCGCAAGTTCCACGAAAACGCGGAACACTATATAGTTGTGAAAGATATCCTAATGGAATCCGCAGAACATCGTTGCGAGTAACCCATTAAAGTCATTCTGGGACGAATGCCGTGAGAAACGGAATTTATTTTTAGTATTTTAGTACTTGAGGTCTTTGTGTATAAGTTTGTTTTTCTCATAAACCCGATTAGTGGCGGTGGCCAGGGCAAGATGATTCACCAGTTCTTGCCCGAAATCATGGCGTCCATGAATTATACGGACGACCAGTGGAAGGCTGAATTCACGAATATCGACGGGCTGGAAAAACAGATTAGCGATGCGCTGGCCAATACGGAAAAGCTTGTGGCTGTCGGCGGCGACGGAACGGTGTCGTCGGTACTTTCGGTGATGGTCTCTTCGGAATACGCGAAGTCCGTGAAAATCGGCCTGATTCCCCTTGGAACGGGAAACGACCTTGCCCGCGTGCTGAACCTTTACAAACCCTATGTGGACAAAGGTCTATTGTTCCTGGTGCGTCGCTTGTTGCAGGCCAAGGCACGTCCCTTCGATATTTGGAAGGTGAACGGCAAGATTGCCTTTGCGAACTATTTTTCGGGTGGAATCGATGCCCGAATTGCTCATGACTTTAATCATGCCCGTGCGGTGGGTGAATTCAATTCGAATTCCGTTATCGTGAACAAGCTGCATTATGTCAAGAGTTTCTTTGCGGACCGTTCGTATCATTTAAAAAAGGGAAAGCTTTCCTTTGTTGATGCCGAAGGCCGCAGTTGGCAAAAGATTCTGGATGGTCACCGCACGGTGATTGTGGGCAATATCCCGAGCTTTGCCAGCGGCGCGAATCCTTTCTACAAATCCGATATGGCGGACCGTCTGCTCGAAATCGTTTGTGTTCCGAATATGTTCATGTTCCTTTTGGCGATTGCCGTGGGAACGGTGCCTGTGGTGGGTAACTTTGTCAAGAAGCATTTCTTGAAAACGCACAAGGCGCGATCAATTGAACTTGAGTTTGCCGATGACGAGTTCCTGCAACTTGACGGTGAAGATCTGAGTGGAAAATTGGGCGGACACGTGAAGATTGATTTCGCTTGTCAGGTGCAGATTATGGCGCTGGGGGAATAATGTTCTCGGTCTGCGCTTCGGAAATTGTCGATTACCTGCAAAACGAATGTCATATTGAATGTGAATTTTTGCGCAAGTCGCTGGACGGCGCTCCATTGAGCGGCTTTGCGGCACTGACGCAGGCCCGTGAAAATGACGTGAGTTTCTGGGTCGGTCGTATCGAGAGCGTGACGCATGCGAATGGACCTTCGAACGATGAATTGAACGGTGTTGCTGCGGGTCTGCTGTTTGTACCGAAATTTTCACGAGCGAACGTGTCGGAAAATGACGGAAAATCAATGTCGGATAATGCGACTATGCGTGACCCGTTGCTGGAGATTTTTCCGCATGTCAAAAACATTGTGGCGGTAGCCGAGCCTTACCATGTCATGGTCAAATTCCTGGAGCATTTCGAGGGCGATGGCTTTAATGACAACATGAAAACTGGCGTGGATTTTGACGCTGGTGTGGGCTATGGCGAAAATGGCCCCTGGATTCACCCGTCGGCGGTTGTCGAAGGCTTTGTCGACGAAGGCTGTTTTGTCGGGCCCGGCTGCGTGGTGATGCGCGGTGCAAGCGTCGGACGCGGTTGCCGCCTGGAATCGAACGTGACCATTTACCCGAATGTTATTGTGGGCGAGGGTTGCATTTTTCAGGCAGGCGTCGTAGTCGGTAGCCGCGGCTTCGGATTTTACGAGCACGAGGGCGAGCGTCGCATGGTGCCGCATTTTGCGGGCGTCCGCATCGGGAACCGCTGTAGCTTTGGCGCGAACACGGTCGTGGCTGCAGGATTCATTTCGCCGACGACCATCGGCGACAATTGCCACTTGGATTCCATGGTGCAGATTGCTCACAACTGCGTTTTGGGCAACAACATTTACATGGCCTCGCAGACGGCGCTCGGCGGCACGACGATTCTCGAAGACGGCGTGCAGTTCGCGGGCGGTGCCAAGGCCGCGGGGCACTTGACCGTGGGCAAGAATGCGATTGTGACCGCGAAAGCGGGCGTGACCAAGAGCGTTCCCGCTGGCAAGACCGTTGCTGGGTTCCCTGCGATAGACATCGAAATCTGGCGACGCCAAATGGTCGAACTCCGCATGATGGCGAAAAAGAAGCTAGAGAAGTGATGAATAAAGAATTGATTTTTACATCCCGCAGTTTAAGTTTTGGGCAGGCTTCTGTTTCGGTGGAACCGCTGGAGCGTGACCCGCAGAAGGTTCCTTTTGTGGCGTGGTATGTGGGCGAGAAGCTTTTTTACCGCAGCGATGCGTGTCATTGTTTTGAAGAACTTGAATTTTTTGCGAAACGTACCGCTGGCTACAAGTTGAGCGAATCCGGCTTGGAACTTCTGTCGCCGGAGCATTTGGCACCCGTGTTCCTGATGTGGCCGCATAGGCGCTTTAACGTGCGGCTCACTGATGCGAACAAGCCCGAAGTCCCGATGATGGACGGTTCTGCGATTCCGTTCTTCTGCGAAATGCGAAAATTTTGCGGAGCGCCCGAAGAACTCGTCTTTTACGATGCGCCCGTGCATGCTGAGTGGGATTTGCATGCCGTCGGAACGTCATTGCGAGGAGCCGAAGGCGACGCGGCAATCCACGGTCATGTTCGCATTACGCCGGCGGAAACCTTCGAAGTCGAATACGTGCTGGACCGCAATGTGGCCCGCGACGGTTACGACCTGAAGTCGGCGGCGTCCGTCTCCATTTATTCGCCCGAGAACTTGTACCAAATTTTCATGGCGCGCACCTTCATCCATCAGGTGGAACTGGAGCGCGCCCGTGCGGCAGGGCTCCTCGCCGGAGTCGATGAATCCTGCGGATTACTACTTGATGATAGTTTGTGCGTTGAAAAATCGAGTGGCTGTCGCGAAAAAACTTCGTCAACATCGCCAAAATTCCGCATCGCAAACGAACCTGCGATGCATAAAATACTAGATTTGATTGGAGACCTGAGTTTTATCTGTCCGGCCCTTCCGAGGGGCAGAATCGAAATCACCAACGGTGGGCATGTGTCCCACCACCAAATCATGGAGAAAATCATTCCTTATGTCAATGCTGGAATCTTTACCCAAGTCTAACGTCGATGGAATCCTCTACGATGCCGAAGTCGTCCACAGCGTGCTTCCGCAGAAGGCCCCGTTTGCCTTTGTCGATGAAATCCTCTCCCTCGATGCTGAAAACATGGAAATCGTTGCCAAGTGGCACTTGACCGGTGAAGAAGGTTTTCTCAAGGGACATTTCCCGGGCAATCCGGTGCTCCCCGGCGTGATTCAGATTGAATCCATGGCCCAGGCCGCCACGCTCCTCACCATGATCGGTCGCGAAGCTGAAACCACGGGCAAGCGCCCGGCTTTCATGGGGGTCGAAAACTGCCGTTTCCGCGCTCCGGTGATCCCGAAGGCCGAAATCGTCTTGAAGGCTAAGCTCATCATGGCCCGCCACGGCATTTACAAGTACAGCGGCGAACTCCTGACCGTCGATGCCGAAGGCAAAGAAACCCTCTGCACCAAGGCCGACTTCAGCGCCGCCATGGTCTAGGTTTTTATGCCCGAGTCATGCTGACCCATGGCTGCCCAGGGCAGGCTTCGGTCAGCATCAGCTTTTCATACCTGAGAAAAATAGACTTTATTGTCACACTGATTGGGAATCACTAACGTGATTCCTTTTTTTATAATTTAAATTTGGCAAAAACGATTGAGGTTCCAGGAGGTCTTCTGTGAAATATTTTGCTGCGTTGTTGCTTTCTGCTATTTTGTTCGTTGCCTGCGGTGATGAATCGAGTAGCTCTGCGCCAGCAGTAATTCTAGATGAGGATTTATCTTCCTCCAGCGTCACGCCGGAGTCGAGTTCCTCTTCAGTCATTCCGGGTTCTGATTTGGAATCCGGTAGTTCCAAGGTCCCTGATAAGGTTGGTGATCATGTTGAACAGAGTAGTTCGGCGACATTGGAGGTGGATAATGGTTGGAATGTCCCGAAGGAATCTCGCCTTAATCCAGATATTACTTACGGCACCATGACCGACAGTCGCGATGGTCAGACCTACAAGACTGTAACCATTGGCGATCAGGTATGGATGGCTGAAAACTTGAATTATGCCGACCGTGTGAAGACTCCGAGTCTGTTGAAGCGCAGTTGGTGCGGTGGCGGACTTAATTGGTCAGAAGGCAACTGTGCCATTTTTGGCCGCCTTTACACTTGGGCGGCGGCAATTGACTCGGTTGCGCTTTATGACGGTGGCAATGGAGTGGATTGCGGTTACGGCAAGAAGATCTGTATGCTCCCGGCAAAAGTGCAGGGAATTTGCCCCGAAGGCTGGCACCTGCCGACGGAAACGGAATGGAAGACTTTGTTTGACGAAGTCGGTGGATACTCGAGTGCTGGCAAGGTTCTCAAGTCGCAGACGGGATGGAACAATAACGAAAACGGTTCCGACGCAGTTGGCTTCGCTGCGCTTCCTGCCGGCAGCAGGGGCAGCGTTGGCTACTTCTTCGACAACAACGCCAAATTCTGGAGTGCCACGCAGTACTCTGACATCTACGCGTGCTGCATGTATTTTGACTACAACGGCAGCGCTGCACGCCTGGGCCACAAAGATGAGAACGATGGGTTTAGCGTTCGTTGTCTAAAGGACTAGTTTTCTTGTGCAGGGAAAAATGCCCAAAGGCGGAGGAAAGTAAGTCGGCGAGCGTACATTAGAGGCCGAAGGCCGAATCCATGTGAGCGTGCGGTGCAGGCAGAGACGAAGCGCTCTTCGCAATAATGACTCTTATTAAACAGAAATCACGTTAGTGATTTCGAATTCGTGTGACGAAAAAAATGCCGTTAGGCATTTCTAATCTGTGTGGCTTTTGGGGTTTTAGGGGCTAAGCCTCTAGGCGAGAGGGTAGCGGAAAACCCGGCTAGATCCTTCGACTACGCTCAGGATGACACAGCCGGGGTTGAAGCGAGGGGGAGGCTTCCCCCTTTTTTACGGATCTAGCAACTCGCCACGAATCACTTCGACTTGATCCCCGACCAAACTGATAATGTTGGTCGGGTTTATTTCTATGGGGCCGCAGTCGACCATCATGTCGACTAAATGCTCGAAGGTTTTCCAGATATCGTCGGGTTCGTACATGTCTTCTTCGGTGAGCTTGGCGGCCGTGCTCAGAATCGGCTTGTCGAAATGCTGGAAAAGTTCTTTGAAGAACGGGTGCGTCGGCATTCTCACGCCAATTTCGGGGCGCTTGACGTCCAGGCGGCGAGCAATGTGCGGGTCGGCCGGCAAAATGAAGGTGTACGGCCCGGGCACGCGCGGCTTCATGATGTTGAATGCAAAGTTGTCTACGCGGGCGTAGTCGGTCGCCTTGCGAATATCCGGAATGATGAGAGCCATGAAGAATTTCTTCATCGGCTTCTTAAGGGCGTAAAGTTTGTGGATTGCCTTGGGCGATTCGGCGTTGCAGCCAATCGCGTAACCGGATTCAGTGGGGTAGAGAACAAGACCGTCGTCTTCGAGGGCGGCTGCGGCAAGCTTCACGATTCTTGCTTGCGGATTTACTGGGTGAACTTCAAAACGCATGGCGATAATATAGATTATCCGCTAACACTGCGGAATGACTTGGGTGCCATCAAAGGCGTTCTTGATATGCAAAAAATGGAGCGGCTTCTGGTAGACTCGCGCCGAGAGAACGTCAAATCGGCAGGGCTGGTCGAACCCCTTGGGTGCAACCTCCTTCTGCGTGTGCAAGAAATGACAGGCGGTCTTCCAGATTTTCTTCTGCTTGGTGGCGTTCACGCGGGCCGCCGGGTTCCCTTGCTGGTTGTTCCAAACGGACTTGACTTCTACGAATACGACCGTTTCTCCGTCCTTGGCGACAATGTCGAGCTCTCCACCCTGGTAGGCGTAGTTGCGGGCGACAATCTCGTAGCCTTCGCGGCTTAGGTATGCCGCGGCTTGGGTTTCGATGAAGTTGCCCTTAGGCTTGTTGCTGGATTTGGGCGCGGTCACTACGGTAATTCCATTCCGAGCAGGCGGATTTCCGATATGGCGAAGTCCTCGTTCTCGCCGTCGTAGATGTCGTCGAGGTAGACTTTAAGTTCGCTGGTTTCCATGGCCTGGATATTCGGGTACTGCATGCCGCGGATATTTTCGAGCTTGATTTTCTGCTTGAAACCGTCCTTGGTTTCTAGCGTGATTGTCTTGGGCTTTTTGAAAATGCGGAAACGGTCGCCGAAAGCATCATCTACGGATTTCTGGTATCCGACAGCGATTCCGAAATGGGTGACAATCGCGTTGTTGTCGAAATACAGCGTGAGGACCGGATTCTGCGGCTTTTGCGGCATCGTGTAGAGCCAGGCTGTTTTAAGGTCGTTGTCATTCAGGTTGTCGAGCGGGTAGCCGCTGCTTTCTTCGACTTCGAGCGCCTTGGTCTCGTAGTTGCCAAGAGCGTCGCTCCATTCCAGTTCCCGCAGGGTGCTCTCGGGCTTGTGCGTGAGCATCAGGAGAATCAGCAGCATGATGATGAGCGGGAAAATGAAAATGGCGAGCGCTGTGAGCTTTTTCTGGAGCATGCGGGCGCGCGGCGTAATGATGTTCGCCATTTCGGTGATGGAGGCCGTGTGGCGGCGCAGTAGGGATCCTCCCATGGTGGGGCGGGGTGTTTGGCGAGTTCCCTTGTCCGGAGGGAAAACCTGGTCGCAGGCATCCAAAAATTCCTGCATGTCGTGGAAGCGCTCGTTCAGCTTTTTCTTGAGGCACTTGAGAATTAACTGCGAAAGTCCTGGCGGCATGTCCTTGCGGAAAAGCTCCGGTGCAGGCGGCTGTTCCTGGACGTGCTTGAGGGCGATTTCGACGGGGCGATTGCCTTCGAAGGGGAGTCGTCCGCAGGTCATTTCGAAGAGGATGACGCCCATGCTGTAAATGTCGGACTGGATGGTGACATTGTCGCCGTGGCATTGTTCCGGCGACATGTATTCGGGGGTGCCCATGGTCATGCCTGTTCGCGTAAGGCGGTCCTTTTCCATTTCCTGGATGTAGGAAATGCCGAAGTCCATGATGAAGACGCGGTTGTCGCGCGTCAGCATGATGTTGGACGGTTTTACGTCGCGGTGGACGATGCCCTTGTTGTGGGCGGAAAGCAGGCCGCGTGCGATTTGGCGGATGATGACTTCGATGGCCTCAAAGGATAGCTGTTCCTTTTTATGCAGGATGTCGGCGAGGTTGGTTCCTTCGACATAGGTCATCGCGATAAAAAGTTGGTTGTTTTGCTGACCGAAGTCAAAAACATGGACGATGTTCTGGTGGTCCAGCTCTTTCATCGCTTGGGCTTCCAGGTAGAAACGCTTGATTGCTTCTTCATCGGAGGAGGCATCCAGAATCTTGAATGCGACAATTCGATTCAGTCTTTTGTCCATCGCCTTGTAAACATTGCCCATTCCGCCTTTGCCGAGGGCTCCGATGAGGTCATAGTTTTCGTTGAAGGGGCGTGGAAAAATTTCTTGTTTCTGAGGTGCAATCATTTTGCTTTCTTGGAATAGTTAAGTTTTATAACAACCACAATATAAAAACATACGGCGATTGCGAGTGCCGAAATAACGTTTTCGATGGGGTCGTTTCTCTCTAAAAAAAGATTCAGCAGGTTTGTCTGGTTGTAGCGGGACCAGATGACATAAGATAGGGTGCGGCCAAGTGGCAACATCTGGTCAAGTGGAACGAGCGCTCCGGCAAGGGCGACCTGCGGAATGATGAGGAGCGGCAACATGGCGTTCGCCTGTCCCTGGTTCTTGGCGAAGGTACTGACAGTGAGCCCGACGGCGACGGGCGGGATAACCATGACGGCAATCGACAGGAGCAACGATGAAATGGGAACGTGGGCTGAAATCCGGAAATGGATAAATACGTAGACGACGATGGTTTGCAAGAAGGCGACCAGCGTGGGAATTGCAGCCTTGGCAATCAACGTGGGGAGTATCGGGATTCCCTTGCGGAATTCGGTCTGGAGAATTTCCTTTTCCTGCACGATTTCGCGGATGGACAGCGAAAGAGCGAGCCAGTTGGCGCAGAGGATAAGGGCGAAGGCGACTATCCAGAGCGACGAAAGTTCCGAGAAAATCTGCGAGAATAGGAATCCGATGACAAGGGGCTGCAAAAGGAGCGTGAGAAACTTGCCCTTGTCGCGGAACCATTGCTTGGCGGTAAGTCCCATTTTGTAGAACAGGACCGGAGGATGCTTGACTTTGGGAAAGTAACAAGGGACGGCTGTTTCCGGGGCGAGGGCATTGGTCGTGCCGTAGGCCGTTTCAGAAGAATTGCCGGTGGGAATGGCGCGGCTGTTGAACAGCGTTTTCCACTGGGTGGCCGTTTCGTCATTCAGGTTCGCGAGAATCTTTTCGGGATTGTCGCTTTCGAAGAAGCGGTAGGCCTCTTCGGGGCTTCCGTAGAAAGCCTGTTCGCCCTGGTGCAGCACGAGAACCTTGTTCGCAATTTCGAGCGCTTCGTAGCTATGCGTGGTAAGGATGACGGTGTGGCCGAGGAAGGCAAGTTGTTTCAGGTGCGTGCAGAGAATTTTGGAATTGTACGGATCCAGCCCCGAAAGCGGTTCGTCGAGGATGATCAGCCCCGGATTTCCCATAAGTTCATGGGCGAGGGCGGCTCGGCGGCATTCGCCGCCGCTGAGCGTCTTCACGGGGTTCTGCATCCGTTCGCTCAGCCCGAAAAGTTCGCCGAACTTTTCGAGCCGCCCCGTGGCGTTCTTCTTAAAGTCTTCGACACTCATACCGGTGCGCCCGCCATCCATCAGTGTCTCTCTGACGGTGAGGTCGCGCCTAAGTTCAGGATCCTGTTCCAGGAAGGCGATATGCTTTCGGATTTCCTCGTTGCGGTAGTCGAGCCCGCCGATGCAGACGGAGGATTTCTCACCTTTCTTAAGCTTGCCTTGCAGCAACCTCAAGAGTGTCGATTTTCCTTGTCCCGAACGCCCGATAATGGCGAGGATTTCTCCGGCTGGGAGCTTGAAATTGATCCCTGACAAAATCTGCTTTTTCCCTGCGAAGACATCCAGGTTGGAAACTTCGATATCGAATCCCAGGGGAAGGTTCTTGCAGGTCAGCTGTTGCATGGAATAATGGAACGTGCAACTGGGTAATCGAACGGTCTGGCCTTCCTTCAGCTGAAGCAACTTGGTCGCCTTCCCGTGCATGTCGACTAATTTTTCGTTGAACCGGATTTCTGCGGTTCCCGCCTGCATTCTTGCGGAAACGCCTTCGGGAATGTCCATGTGCAGATTGTCGAGTGATTCCCATTTCTCTTGGAGCAAGTTCGTTTGGACGAGGTCGTGCTCGGCAGATTCCATGAGCAAAAGCTGCAGACGTCCGCCTTTCAGTGTCGCTCGCAGCTGCAGCGGTCCAATCAGAATGACATCGCCATCTTCAAGGGGGCGTTCCGCGGCGTCGCTTCCGTTTACCTGCGTGACACTGTTTTGCGAAAGGTTCTTTAGAATCCATTGTCCATCCGCATTTTCGATCACCGCATGATATCTAGAAATCATCGGGTTGTCAAGCACCAGAGTGTTGTCTGGCTTGCGACCGATGGTAAACGGCTCGCCGATTTGTGGAGTGATGATTCTGAACGACTGCATCTAGTAAATTATGAATTCAGAATTCGGATTTCGGAGTTGATTTTAATTCTGAAATCTGAAATCTGAATTCCGAATTGATTGTAATTCTGAAATCTGAATTCCGAATTAAATAAGTTCCTTTAATCCTCTAATGAATCGGTCGCAAGCCTTCTGCAGCGTTTCATCGCTTGCTGCATAAGAGAATCGCACGCAACTGTCGTCGCCGAAAGCGGCTCCCGGCACTATCGCAAGTCCCTGCGACTGCAACAGGTATTCGCAAAGTTCGATGGAACCGTTGATAACTTTGCCTTCGGGCGTTTTCTTGCCGTAGAAACTCTTGACGGGGGCGAACAGGTAGAATGCGCCTTCGGGAGCGCGGCACGGTTCCGGCAGAATTTCGGCGGTGCGCTTTAGCATGTAGTCGCGGCGCTTGCGGAAGGCTGCCTGCATGGCGTGAACATTACTCTTGTCCATCTGCAATGCTCCAAGGGCGGCGTATTGTGCCACGTTGCTTGGGTGGTGAGTAGCCTGTCCCTGGATTTTTCCGATAATCTTTGCGATTTCGACGGGGGCGGCATCGTAGCCGATTCGCCAACCGGTCATGCAATGCGACTTCGAAAATCCATTAATCACGATGGTGCGTTCCGCCATTCCGGGGAGGGCTGCGGCGGAGCAGAATTCCGTGTCGTAGGTGAAGTATTCGTACACTTCGTCCGAAATGCAGTAAATGTCGCTTTCGACGATGACCTTCGAGAGAGCTTCGAGTTCAGCCTTACTGTAAACGGCACCCGTCGGGTTGCAGGGGTTGTTCAAGAGGATTGCCTTGGTCTTTGCGGTAATGGCCGCCTTCAAGGCTGCGGGCTTGATCTTGAATCCGTCTTCAATCTTGGTGTTCACGATTACCGGTTTTCCGCCGAGCCACTTCACCAGTTCCGGGTAAGTCACCCAGTACGGTGCCGGAATAATGACTTCGTCGCCTTCGTTTATAAGGGCTGCGAGCGAATTGAATACGGCATGCTTGGCACCGCTTGTCATTATGATTTGTTCGGGCTTGTAGTCCAGACCGTTTTCTTTTTTCAACTTTTCGGCAACGGCCTTGCGGACTTCGAGAATGCCGACGGGAGCGGTGTAGCGGGTCTTGCCTTCGCGAATGGCCTTGCAGGCAGCATCTTGAATCGGCATCGGTGTCGGAAAATCGGGCTCGCCGGCACCTAGGCTCACGACATCCTTGCCGTCGGCAATCATCTGCTTGGCCAAGGTGTCAATGGCGACTGTTAAAGAAGCTGCAATGTTAAGGGTTCTTGCGGATAAGTCTTTCATGTCTTTTCTTTGCCTTTTTCAAAATGCGGTAAGCGTCTAGCGTACTTGCGGTCAAGGGGTAAATGGTAAACAGTGAAACGAAAATGCACAGGAGGCCGATAAAGGCTATCAGGCCTACGCTCTTGATGCCCGGATGCGGAGAGAGCAACATGGCGATTGCGCCGACAGAGGAGGCTCCCTGCGCTCCTATAATAGGAAGGAGTTTCGTCTGCATGATGGTCCATGCGTTTCCGCCTTGCTTTTCGTAGTAGGCGGACCACAGTTGAAGAGTCCCGTCAACGCTTACTGCGATTAAGAGTACAAACGCAATCGAGCTGTATGCCGAAATGTGGATGTCAAGAAGGTGGACGCTGATAGTGACCCAGCTCATGGCGAAAAGGGCGGGAAGTAGCGTAAAGAAGGCGCGGCTCAACTTGTTGTAGAACAGGAGCAAAATAAAACACATCAACAGGGTGCCGAATAGGATTGACTTGTCGATATTTCCGAGAATGGTGTCGAGCAAAGTGGCTCTTAGGATGGGGGTTCCGTAAACCTTGTAGGTTCTGTCGTGAATTCCATCAATTTGTTGCAGCTGCTCGGCAATATGGCGGCAGGTGATACCGTTGTTCGGGCCGGAGCTGGGGATGATGAATGCGAAAACGCCGGAATTTCCGCTCTTGTCGCTAAACTTGCGACGGATACTTTCAGAAAGTTCGAATTCCTTGATGTCGTTTTCATAGTTGTCCAGCATTTCGATAATGGCGGCACTGTCCTTGGAATTTAGCTGTGTGAGGATATCGTCTGAAACGAGCTTCTTTAGCGTCTCGATTTTATGTTTTTTTTCGACGCTCGTCTTGGGGAGGAATTGGTACTGGGTGTAGATTTTCCCGAGATCCTTGAGGCGCCCTTTCTTTTGTAGGTGCTCGAAGTTTTCGACAAGGTCGTCGTTGAAAGAGGAATCGGGAAGCATCACGATGATGGGGTCGTATGTGGAAAAGCCGGTTTCTGCAATCAGGGCTTTTGCCTCGCGTTCTTCCAGCTGCATTTCGGTCTGCTTGAAATCGTAGAGGAATTGCAGGTTGATTCCGCTATACAGCCACGCCGCTGCACTGACAATGCTGATGGTCGTGATGATAATCCAGTTGACCTTGAACGAGAACAGGCGCTTGCGGTGCCTGTAGGTACTCGCGTCAAAGTGAATGTCGAAAGGCTTTTTTCTCTGCAAAATCAGAAGGAGCGATGTCGTTAGCAGGGTGCAGGTCAGCAGGTTGAGCATGCTTCCGATAGCGCCGAGAATTCCGAATTCGCGGAGTCCCGGAAGGGGAACTAGGATAATGGTGCTGAAAAGACCCGCCATGATAAACGACGATGCGGTAACGACGGGACCGATTCCGAGCAGGGCGCTTTCGATGCAAAGGACGGGACTGAGTTTCTTTTCGCGCTCGTGAAAATACCGCGAGAAAACGTGCGTCACAATCTGGCAGGCATGCCCTGGCAGCAGGAGTCCGAGTGAAAGCGTGAAGAGATTTATTCGTCCGAAAAGAACGTACGCAAGTCCGAGGGTGTAAATCGTCGGGAGGGCAAGCGGAATAGCCGATACAAAAATGAGCTGGGGTTGCCTATAGAAATTGATGATTAATAGTACGAGGATAATGAGGGCAGTGATTCCTCCTGCAAATTTCGCTTCGGGAAGTAGGGCTTTTCCGGCCTTAATGGAGTCGTAGACTTTCCCGGTGTAGTAGACGTTGATGCCATTCTGGTTCTTTTTGACAAAGCGCTGAACCTTCCCTAGAAGTTGTCGGTTGGCTTGCAGGTCCGAGATGGAGGTCGTTGGGTAGATGTCTATGATTCGGATGGAACCCTGTTGGTTTGCGAAATCTTGTTGAAGGCTTTTAAAATACTTGGCTTCTATCTGCGAAATGATTTCGACGGTATCGTGGGTGGGGGGCAGGGAGGACGGTTCAGCCAAGTCCACCAGTAGCGGATTGTGTTTCCGGATCTGTTCGTCCCTGATGTTGTCCAGTTTTTCGATTACTTGGTCCAGGTCTTTTTCGCTGGCATACAGGAGCCTGTTTCTCTTGAAAAAGTCAAGGTCCGTCATGTATTCGGTGTAATGGACAGCCGGATCATTTTCAAGGTGGCGGGCGAGATTCTGGGCAAACTGGAAGTTGGCGCTACTGTCTTTGGATTGGATGACGACGGTAAGGCTGCCGAATCCGCCAAAGGCTTTTTCAATAGCTTGGTAATCGGCTTCGACTTTATTTCCGTTGAGCGTGTCCTGCAGCTGAATTTCCCAGCGAAGGTTTTCGATGGGGTAGATCGAGAGGAGTGCCAACACCGAAAAAAGCGCAATCATCGTTTTGGGATAATGCGCAATTTGTTGGATGATTTTGGCAACAAACGAAAACATGTCTCTAATATAATTAATAAATTGGGGGCGTATGTTAAAAAGAGGTTTCGGATCTCTAGCTGTTTGGGTGATAATGCTCCTGCTCCTTTGGGGGACAGGCGTGTCTCGTGCTGAAAGTTCCGAAAATCAAGAGAAAAACGATGCTCCTGAAAAACAGGATGATTCGGCCTCTCAAGAGGTTGCGGTTGAAGATGACGACTCCTTCAAGTGGTCTTGCCTTTGGATGTGGCCGTTCAACAACGTAATCCAACCTGCTTTGAACGGACTGATTTATCCGATAGCCAAACCTGTGGACTACGCTTTTGAAAATGACATTATCCAAAAGTCGGTAGATTTAATTACCTTCGGAGAAAAGCGCAATATCCTGATTTATCCCGGATTCAACTTGAAACCGGGTTCCCAGACGATGCTCGGACTGACTTACCGTCATCGCGGAATTTTGCTGGACCAGGACTACCTCGTGATGCAGGGGGGCTATTATGCCAACGGGGATATAGATCTTACTGTCCGCTACACGAAACATGCTCTTTTCGGGTCAAAGATCTTCGGTGGCTTCCGCTACGATATGGTGTATGACCGCGATCATGTCTTCAGGATTCCCGAAACCCAGAAAGCTTATCTTGAACCGGATTCGACTTACTCGTTTACATGGCGCCTGGGAACCCCGCTTCCCCGTTTGACCAACTGGAATACGGAAGCCTGGGTTACGCTGAAATGTTACCGTTACAGCCATCCCGATGTAGAGGACTCGCTACTGATTAGTGACGATTTCCCCATCGATGACCGCGGTATTTATCAGAACCGAAACCAGCTCCCGATAGGTTTTTCCATTGTCTACGACAATATTGATAACGCCTACGCTCCGTCTCGTGGAACCCGTGCGATGTTCAGAACCTCGTATTATTTTGTGGGGGATTACAGCGGAGTCAATGTTCGTGACTTGGGGCTTGATCCCGAAGAGTTCGGAAAAGAACGGATTGAAAGCAGCGATATGAATCACGACTATATTTCAACGGAATTCGTGTTCCAACACTATTTCTACTTGGGAAAAAGTAAGGAGTATATGTTGTCTGTAAAAGAGGCGCGTGTCAATCGCAGGTTCTATACCGATTTTTCGTGGGACGAAGCGTTGCGAATCTGGAGACCGGAACAGGTGCGGGAAACTCTGTTCGAGCGAAGGGTGATTGCCTTGCAGTATAGGCTTATGGACCTTTGGGAAATGGAAAAGGGAGGCGCTCCGCACGATGTCTTTGTCAGGTTGAACGCGAATACGCCCCTGCGAGGTTACTCCGATTCCTGGACGACGCACCACATGATGTCCTTGAGCGCGGAATACCGCTGGCCGGTGGACCGTTTTGTCGATGGCGTGCTTTTTGATGAATACGCGATGATTGCCCCGGAAGTCGATGAGTGGAGTTTTTCTCATTTTTATAATTCCTGGGGGTTCGGTATTCGCGTCCGTATGCCCAATATGTACCTGTTCCGTGTCCAATTCGGTTTCCACGGTCTGCATGGCGTGAACCTGATTTTGACTATCGCTCCCGAGTTCAAGTAATTTTCTATCTTTACCTTTGTAAAAATTCAAACAAGGATAAAATCATGCGTGATCAATTCGAAAGCCCGCTTATCAAGCGTTATGCTAGCAAGGAAATGAGTTTCATCTTCAGCCCGCAGTACAAGTTCCAGACTTGGCGGAGGCTCTGGATTTACCTCGCCGAATCCGAAATGGAACTCGGCCTCCCCATTACGCAGGAGCAGGTGGACGAACTGAAGGCCCACGAGAAGGACATCAACTTCGAAGTCGCCGAAGAAGAAGAAAAGCGCCGCCGTCACGACGTGATGAGCCACGTTTACGCTTACGGCGTCCAGTGCCCCAAGGCGAAGGGTATCATCCACCTCGGTGCAACGTCTGCATTCGTGGGCGACAACACCGACCTTATCCAGATGCAGCAGGCCATGATTCTCGTGCGCAAGCGTCTTTGCCGCGTGATGGACAAGCTTTCCAAGTTTGCGATGGAATACAAGGACATGGCCCAGCTCGGCGCCACCCACTTCCAGGCTGCCCAGCTCACGACTGTCGGTAAGCGCGCTTGCCTCTGGCTCCAGGACTTGCTCATTGACCTCGAAGAACTGAACTTCCTCATCGAAGTTCTCCCGTTCCGCGGCGTGAAGGGCACCACCGGTACGCAGGCCAGCTTCATGGACCTGTTCAACGGCGATGAAGAAAAGATTATGGAACTGGACCGCCGCGTGACCGCCAAGGCGGGCTTCAAGCGCGTGCTCACCATCACCGGCCAGACTTACACCCGTAAGTGGGACAACCGCGTGAACCAGGTGCTCAGCTCCATCGCTCAGAGCTTGCACAAGTTCGCCACCGACATGCGCCTCATGCAGGGCGTCAAAGAAGTGGAAGAACCCTTCGAAAAGACACAGATCGGCTCCAGCGCCATGGCTTACAAGCGTAACCCGATGCGTAGCGAACGCATTTGCTCCCTGGCCCGTTTCGTGATGGCCCAGGTGAACAGCACCGCCTTCACGCAGGCGACGCAGTGGTTCGAACGTACCCTCGACGATAGCGCCAACAAGCGCCTCGCCATTCCGGAAGCGTTCCTCGCCATGGATGCCATGCTCATCATTGCTGAAAACGTCACCAACGGCCTCGTGGTTTATCCGAAGGTTATTGAAAAGCGTATCATGGCCGAACTCCCGTTCATGGCCACCGAAAACATCATCATGGAAGGCGTCAAGAACGGCGGTGACCGTCAGGAACTCCACGAAGAAATCCGCGTGATGTCCATGGAAGCGGGCAAGGTCGTCAAGGAACAGGGCAAGGACAACGACTTGCTCGAACGCGTCTTGAAGAACGAAAAGTTCCAGAAGCTCGGCATCACCGAAGCGAAACTCAAGGAAATCCTCGACCTCCGCAAGTTCGTGGGTCGCGCTCCGGGCCAGGTCGTGAAGTTCGTGACCGAAGAAGTCCGCCCGGCCATTGAAGCTGTGAAGGACTGGGCGAACATTGACGCCGGTGAACTGAAGGTGTAATTTTTTGCAGAATAATTAACGGAGTTTTTATGTCCAATTATTGTCCTGTTATCGGTCTTGAAATCCATTGCCAGCTCGCAACTAAGACGAAGATGTTCTGCGGCTGCGAAATCGAAGTGAATACGACCCCGAACAAGCACGTTTGCCCTGTTTGCCTCGGTATGCCGGGTGCCATGCCCGTGCCGAACAAGAAGGCGGTGGAATACGCGATTCGCCTTGGGCTTGCGCTCAACTGCGAAATCGACCTGAACGCGATGTGGACCCGCAAGAACTACTTCTACCCGGACCTGCCGAAGGGCTACCAGATTACCCAGACGGGCGGACTTCCGGTGTACGACCACCCGATTTGCAAGAACGGCTGGCTCGAGATTGTCAAGGAAGACGGCACCAAGAAGCGCGTGGGCATTACCCGTATCCACATGGAAGAAGATGCCGGTAAGCTCATCCACGACATGAGCCCGACCGATTCCCACTTCGACGCGAACCGCTGCGGCACTCCGCTCTGCGAAATCGTGACCGAACCGGATATCCGTAGCCCCGAAGAAGCCGTGCTCGTGCTCAAGAAGATCAAGCAGACGCTGGAATACACGCGCGTTTCCAATGCCAATATGGAAAACGGCAACATGCGCTGCGACGGCAACATTTCTCTCCGCAAGAGCGAAGACGCTCCGTTCGGTATCCGCGCCGAAATCAAGAACCTGAACAGCTTTACGAACCTCGAAAAGGCCCTGTACTGCGAAATGAACTTGCAGGCCTCGACCCTCGATGCCGGTAAGGAAGTGGAACAGTGCACCAAGCGCTACGACCCCAACGCCGATAAGACTATTGTGATTCGCTCTAAGGAAGACGCCCACGACTACAAGTACTTCCCGGAACCGGACATGGTCCGCCTCGTGACCGACCCCGCCTTCGTGGAAGAAATCCGCCGCACGCTTCCGGAACTGCCGGATGCCCGCCGCAAGCGCTTCATGGACGACTTCGGTGTTTCCGAATACGACGCCATGGTGCTGACCGAAGACCGCGACGTGAGCGAATGGTATGACACCGCCGCGAAGAACTGCAAGAACGGCAAGGTGCTCGCCAACTGGGTGATTACCGAACTCCTCGCCAAGGTGAAGGAACTTGAAGGCGGCCTCTCTGCCCTCAAGATCAAGCCCGAAGACCTGTGCAAGCTCGTGAACCTCATTGCCGACAACACCATCAACGGTAAGATTGCAAAGACGGTCTTCGCCGAGATGTTCGAGACCGGCAAGGATCCCGAAGCCATCGTGAAGGAAAAGGGCCTTGTGCAGGTGACCGACACCGGCGCCATCGAAGAAGTGGTCCGTGCCGTGTGTGCCGAAAACGCTGCCCAGTTCGCCGAATTCAAGGCAGGCAAGGTGGCACTCAAGGGCTTCCTCGTGGGCATGACCATGCGCAAGTCCGGCGGCAAGGCCAACCCGGGCCTCGTGAACCAGATCCTAGACAAGCTCGCGAAGGAAGGTTAAGACGAGAGACGAAAGACGAGAGACGAAAGAAGCAAGGTCGCTGAGCTCGCCGAAGCGCCTTGTTTTTGCTGTTCTCCTCGCCCTGTTCCTCGCGATTCCCGCAGCAGCCGCGGATAAGCTCGACAAGTACGACAGCGCCTATGTAAGCACGCTGAACATGACCGACGAAGAAGCGGCGGAACTCTACGGCATCGACTCGACCAAACTGAACCAGGGCCCGACTCTTCAGGAGCTCAACGAAGAAAATCCGAGCTACGTCAAGCGCGACTACAACCACCGCCAGCAAGTCATCGTTGGCAGCGTGGTGATGCTCTGCGTCGCCGTCGCCATGGTGCTCATGAACAATTACAACCCGAAACGATAATTATACGGATTGTATATTATTTGACTGTAAACTTGCGGGTTTTGATTAAAATAATGAAATTTCGTTAAAAAAGGCTATTTTTGTATAGTCTTTTTCTTGACTTCAAGAACTGGTAAACCTATATTAATAGGTATGAAGTCGGTTCTTGAATATAAAGATTATCACCTCTATATGCAGGATTACTACGATGAGCGCAAGCGTCTCGGTGCGTTCTCGTGGCGAGAATTCTGCAAAAGTGCCGGATTTACTTCACCTAATTTTTTAAAGCTTGTATGCATGGGCCAAAGCAGGCTCAGCCGTCCCAAAATTGCGAATGTGGCTCATGCCATGGGACTTGTCGGTTTTGAAGAAGATTATTTTCGTGAGCTCGTGACATTCTGCAATGCTGAAAACGATTCCGTTAAAAAGGCAGCCTTGCTCGAAATGGAAAAAATCGCGTTGGAGCACAAGGTGCGTGTTGTCGATAGCGATGCTTTCCAGTATTATGAATCCTGGAAATATCCTGTAATCAGGGAGCTTGCTCCGATGATGTCAGGGGCAAAACCGCGTGACATCGCCGATGTTTGTAAGGAACATGTATCTGCCGAAGAGGTTCGTGATGTTTTGGATTTCTTGGTTAAAGCGGGGTTCTTGAAAAGAGAGGCTGAAAAGGTCTATTCGCAGACGGAACAGACCGTGATTGGTTCGAAAGAGGCTTTGCCTATCGCAATCCGCGCCATGCATAAAGAAATGGCTGGCATGGCGGCGCGCGCTGTCGATCGTTATTCTGCAAGCGAACGTCATTTTACGGGTGTTACTTTCAGCGTGAACGAAGAGGCTTACAAGAGAATAACCCAAGAACTTGATGACTGCTGCAGGAAGGTTCTTTCCATCGCAAACGAGTACAAAGATCAAGATCAAGTTTTCAGAATCAATTTCCAGCTTTTCCCGGTGACTGATAAAATCAAGGAGCCGCACCATGCTTAAGAAAATTGCTTTAGCCATAAGCCCCGTCGTTGCGGTAATTTGGACTGCCTGCTCCAGCAACGATGTTGCGGGTGGGACCATCGACCCGAATTCAATTGCTGAAATCAGCAGTTCTTCGATCGAAAATACTGATGTTGTTTTAAGCAGTTCTTCGATCGAAAATATTGATGTTGTTTTAACCAGTTCTTCGCAGAATGCGGGGACGCTTAGTTCATCGAGTGCACGCGAAGACAATAACATTTCGTTTGTTTCCAGTTCATCAATACAAGATTCTGATCCTAATCTTTTGCCGGAGAGTTCTTCTTCGATGAACGACTCGAAAAATCTTGAGGAATCTAGTTCTTCTGAATATCCAGATGTATTGCCGGAGAGTTCTTCATCTGAGATTGAAGATCGTTCACGTCAGTTGGTAACAGACGTTTACATTCGATGTGTGCTATTAGCAGAAGACTCGTTGCTAGAATCTTCTGGGGATGATGTCGATTACCCGCTGCCGGAAGCTTATAGGTATGTCGGTACCGAGCGTACAGGCTTTACTATTAAGTGGCTAGAACTTACTGCTGGTGTGGCTGCAAAAAATTTCGAAGTTGGTGTGTCTGGTGATACGGTCTACGTAAAAGCAACTTTCGATTACACGAATGCACAGAGGCACAGGTGTCTCTCCCAAATTGACTTTGCTGTGGACAATGATTCCGCTTACACTTATGCAACGCTGCTCAATTTCCAAAATGACATTGATTCTCGGTCCTCGGGAGTGATGCGAATTTTCGATATGGATGTGATTCCTGAGTAGCCTCTCAAACAGACCTTGCAAAACAGCCTCCTTGGAAGGCTGTTTTTTTGTATTATACGGAATGTATAATATTCTATATTTGTATTAATTAAATTTAATAAAAATTTTTGAAATTTTGTAAAAATCGTTAATATTGTATAATATTTGTGTTGATTTTAGCCTGGCTAAAACGTATATTGTTTACAGAAATCAATAACAAACCATGGAGGTTCATATGAAAAAGGTTCTTACTGCTGCAGCGACTCTTTCGCTTTTGCTCATTGCCTGTGCTGATGATTCGTCTTCGGGTATGGCACCCGTTATTAGCGGGGGAGACAGTTCTTCGTCTATAGAAGAATCGTCTAGCTCGGAAAATCTTTCTTCGGCGACAGCACCTTTATCTAGCACGACAATCGAATCTTCATCTTCAGAAGAGATTGAATCTTCTTCGTCTGCGATTTTTAGCGTTGAAAAACAGGTGAGAAATATCAGCGCGAAATGCATGTACAGAGAAGAAATTAATACAGCTGAAATTGTTGACGGCCCTGGCGGAATTCAGCCGGTATCTACGATTTCAACGGTCGTTAAGAATGGGTTTGTGACTGTTACATTGGACGTAGGCGACATTCCGTGTGGTTCAACTTTCGAGAACATTAAAGTTACGGTAGAAAGCGATACACTTGTTGTCGTTGGCGATTTCGTTGATTCTTTTTTGGACTGCGTTTGTCCGACAGCGTTTTCTTTCGAAGTAGAATATGACCCTGCTTTTAATACGGCTAACTATACCAAATTCAACAAGGGTTTTGTTATGCCTTTGCATAAAATAGATCCGTCTATAGCGCAGGAACTGGAACCCTCTTATAGCATGGTGACAAAGGATTTTAATGCCGAATGCAAGAATCATCTCGATAAGGCGGTTGATGAACCAGTTGATTTCAACGATAACGACTTGGTCGCGCAGATCGACACTGCATGGAGAGCCGATATTGGCTGGAAAGATGCAACGATTGCGTGGTACATAAATGAGGGGGAAACAACAACGATCGTTATTGACGAAGTGGACAAGCCTTGCGGAGCCGTTTTTACAGGATTCGATGTGGTTGCCAAGGGAGACACATTCTATGCTCAATCGAAAATTGACCCGGCAAGTCCGATTGCTAACTGCATCTGCCCGACGCGTATTACGCTTGAAATCAAGCAACGTCCGGAAGTTGGTATGCCGCATTACCTCTTGTTAGACGGCGATCAATTATTCGTTTTGGCTGACGCAATGTCTTTGGTTGATTAATAAGATTTTTTTTATATTTGTGGGTATGAAGTACACAGACGAAGCAAAACAGAATTTCAAGGCCCTCTCCAATAACCCTTATCCCGGTCGTGGCATCGTGCTCGGCGAAAGTGCCGACGGCAAGTCCTACGTGCAGGTGTACTGGATCATGGGCCGTAGCGTGAACAGCCGCAACCGCGTGTTCGAAATCGAACGGTCGACCGGCTTCATGAAGACCAAGGCCTTCGACGAATCGAAGCTCACGGACCCGCACCTGATTATCTACTACCCGGCACGTCACACTGCCGACGTCCAGATTATCACGAACGGCGACCAGACCGACACGATTTACGATGCCATCAAGCTCGGCGGCACCTTCGAGAGCGCCCTCCGCACGCGCCAGTACGAAGACGACGCCCCGAACTTCACTCCGCGTATTTCCGGCATCCACTACAAGAACGCAAGCCCCGCCGTGTACAAGCTCTCTATCCTCAAGAGCCGAAACAACAGCGAAGAAGCTGGTTGCGAACGCATGACGTTTGAATACGAGAAGGCTTTGCCCGGTCTCGGCCACTTCATCAGCACCTACGAAACTGATGGCAGCCCGATTCCGTCTTTCAACGGTTTCCCGAAACTGATGCCGATTTTTGACAACGCCGAAGACACGCTCAAAAAGTACTGGGCCGCCCTCGACAAGGACAACAAGGTGTCGCTCATGGTCAAGTGGATTGACAAGAAGACCTTCAAGGCCAAGACCCTGATCGTGAACAAGAACAAGTAATTGCTATATTTGCCAACGAATTTCAACAATCAACACAAGAAGGTCTAACAATGGCTAAAATTCCTGCAGTTCTTATCTTTGGCGCACCGGGTTCCGGCAAGGGTACCGTCGGCGCAAAGCTCGCTGCTACTACCTCTCTCAAGCACATTTCTACGGGCGACATCTTCCGTGGCATTGCTCCTTCCAGCGAATCCGGCAAGCTCCTCGCTTCTTACTCCAGCAAGGGTCTCCTGGTTCCGGATGAAGCTACTGTCGAAATTTTCGGCCGCTTCATCGAGGGCCTCATCAATACGAACAAGGTAAACCCGGATAAGGATACCCTCCTCCTCGACGGTATTCCCCGCACGGTCGCCCAGGTCAAGCTCATCGAATCCGTGGTCGACGTGAAGCACATCTTCGTGCTCGACATCAAGGACGAGAAGACCATCGTGGCCCGCCTCCTGAACCGCGCCAAGATTGAAGGCCGTAAGGACGACGCCGACGAAGCCGTGATCAAGAACCGCCTCAAGGTGTACAAGGAATCCACCGCCAAGGTGCTCGGCAAGTACAGCAAGTCCATCATCAGCCGCATCAACGGCGACAACACTCCGGACGAAGTGTTCTGCGACACCCTCGCCGCCTATGTGAAGTTCTGCAAGAGCGCTTGCAAGGCTTCTGCCAAGAAGGCTCCGGCTAAGAAGGCTAAAAAGAAGTAATCTTACTTAAGCCCCAAAGCTTGAAGAGACCGTGGAGAATGTCCGCGGTTTCTTTTGTTTTTGGGGGTCGAAAATTTTTGTTGAATAAATGAGAAAAACTTAAAAAAAACTTCCAAAAAAAGTCTGTGTTTTTCTATTTTTACGAAAAAGTGATTTTAAGGAAAAAAAATGGAACCGAATTCGCAATATTCTTCTTCCACATCTAGTTCTGCTTCTCACAATAAGGATGATGACGAAATCGATTTGCTCGAAGTCTTGGGAATCCTTTTAAAGCATAAGCTTTTTCTTTCTGTTTGTATAGTCTTTGGCTGTATTGTCGGTTTTTTGGTCTCGAATTGGATGACTCCGCAATATACGAGCGACGCTCTTTTGCAGATTGACGTTAAGGGGAACAAGGCGGGTAAGGCCATGGGCGAAATGGGTGCCCTTCTGGATGTAGCGAGCCCCGCCGAAGCAGAAATTGAACTCTTGAAAAGCCGCATGGTGTTGAGCTTTGTGGTGGAACAGGAACACCTTTGTTTCAACGCTTACCCGGTTGGTGTTCTGGACCGCTTGCTGCATAAGCAGGGCCGCATGGATATTGAGAATCTTTATATTCCCGAAATTGCCCGTATTGAAAAATGGACAGCCGAAGTGGTTAGTGAAAACGAAATTGCCGTTTACACGCCGGAGGGGGTGAAACTGTTGCAGGGTCCGGTAGGGGAGCGCCTGACTGCGGCCTATGGTGGCGATACTTTGGTCATTCAGGTAAAGCGCCTGTTGGCGACTCCGGGGCAGAAATTTGTAATCGCGCAGTCCGAACCTCTAGACGCGGTTCGTGGGTTGGTGAAATCGCTGGATGTCGCGGAAAAAGGCAAACAGACGGGAATTATCGGAGTCTCTTATACCAACCGCTATGCAGACAAGGCCGCGTCTGTGTTGAATTCCATTGCCAATATCTATCTGCGCCAGAATGTCGAAATGCGCAGTGCCGAAGCCGAAAAGACTTTGGAATTCTTGGAAGCGCAACTTCCGGGCGTCAAGGCCAAATTGGATACCGCAGAAAAGGCACTGGCCGATTACCGCTTGAAAATCGGTTCTGTGGATATGTCGGGTGAAACGAGGTCTCACCTTGAAAAGGTGGCCGAACTTGAAAAGCAGATTCTTGAACTGGACCAACAGCGTCAAGAAGCCACGCGTCTGTTTAAGGAAGAACACCCGGCGGTACAGACCATTATGCAACAGCAGGGGCGTCTGCGTTCTGAACTTTCTAGGTTGAAAAAGTCTGCTGAAAATATGCCGCGTACACAGCAGGACGTGTTGAGCTTGCAGGAAGAGGTGGCTGTGAACAATGCTCAGTACACTGCGATGTTGAATAACATCCAACAGCTCCGCGTGGTGCGTGCCGGTGAAGTCGGTAACGTGCGCATCGTGGACTATGCCCAGATTGAACGTGAGCCGAGCAAGCCGAACAAGAAGGTTATCTTTGCGGGCTGTGTCGGCGGCTGTTTTCTCTTGGGGGCCCTGCTGATTTACTTGCTGCAGATGACCAAGCGTGGCGTTCGTAGTTCTCTCGAAATTGAACGTGAAACGGGTATCAGTGTTTATGCCAAGATTCCGAAGGCTGAAAATGCAATTCTTTCTAAGCGCAATAAGGGTAAGTATACGAAACCCCTTGTAGAAGACGATCCCGAGTCTCCTTCGAGCGAGGCCTTGCGTTCCCTTTATACCGCTATTGAATTTGCGACGACGGATCTGCGTGTCATGATGGTGACAGGTATGATTCCGGGTGTGGGTAAATCATTTGTTTCTAAGAATATCGCAGCCTTGTTTGCCGGTTCTGGCAAGAAAACTCTGTTGATCGATGCAGACATGCGTCGCGGTGTAATTTATAGCCATCGTAAGCAGGGCCTTGGCGATGTTCTTTCGGGACATTGTTCTTTGGATTCTGCCATTGCTGATTCCATTACGAAAAATTTGTTTGTGCTGGGTGCCGGTAAGACCGATGTTTCTCCGAGTGAACTTTTGCGTGGAGATACCTTCAAGAATCTTCTTGAAGAAGCTAAGTCCAAATATGATATCGTGATTGTCGATACTCCGCCTCTGGAATTGGTGACGGACTCCGAATTGATTTACCCGATTGTCGACTTTGCCCTGTTCGTGCTGCATTACGGTAAACATTCTATGGACCAGATCAAGGAATCCATGATGAAACTCGACCGTTGCTGCGAAGGCAAGTCGCGTGCGTTCGTGATGAACCATTGCGAACACGAGGGCCATGGGTATGGCTACGGTGGTTACGGCTACTACGGCAAGTACGGGTATTACAACAAGGACAAGAAGAAAAAATCGTAGTCCTTAAGGATTGAATGCGGCTGAGCCGCACGTTGTCATGCCCGGCTTCGACCGGGCATCTCCGTTTTTAGAAAGTTTCTTTTTCTATATTTGCGCCTATGAAAATCTCCCTATACGATACGACTCTCCGTGACGGTAATCAAGACCGTAAGATAAGCCTTTCTCTTGCCGACAAGTTGCAGATTGCGCGAATTCTTGACCATTTCGGTTTTGACTATATCGAAGGGGGGTGGCCCAATCCGAGTAATCCGACCGACGAGGAATTCTTCCAGAAGATCAAGGAAGTCAAGCTGAAGCACGCAAAGATTGCCGCCTTCGGTTCGACTCGTCGTCCGAAGGTTTTGCCCGAGAACGATCCGCTGCTGCAGGCGCTCGTGAAGTCCGGTGCACCCGTCAAGACGATTTTCGGAAAGAGCTGGGACCTGCATGTGACCGATGTCATCCGCACGACTCTCGAAGAGAACCTCGACATGATTGAGTCTTCGGTGGCGTACCTCAAGGAACATTCCGAAGAGGTAATTTACGATGCGGAACATTTCTTTGATGGTTACAAGGCGAATCCCGAGTACGCCATCGAGACTCTGAAGGCCGCGGAACTCGGCCACGCCGACTGCATCGTGCTGTGCGATACCAATGGCGGAACGATGCCGTGGGAACTCGAAGAAATCGTGAAGGAAGTGAAGAAGAAAATTTCGACACCGATCGGAATCCATGTGCATAACGATGCGGGACTTGCCGTGTGTAATAGCATCTATGCCGTCAAGAACGGTGCGACCATGGTGCAAGGCGTGGTAAACGGTTACGGTGAACGTTGCGGTAACGCGAACCTCACGACCATTGCTGCAGACCTCCATTTCAAGATGGGCGCGAAGTTCTTTGCCGCAAAGAAGATGGCTAGGCTTCGTCAGTTGAGCAGCAATGTGGACCAGATTGTGAACCTGCCGAGCGATGTGCATGCCCCGTATGTGGGCGATGCAGCCTTTGCGCATAAGGGCGGAGCACACATCGATGGCGTGATGAAGGTTTCTCGCAGTTTTGAACATATCGACCCGCATGCCGTCGGTAACGACCGCGTGTTTGTCACCAGCGACCAGGCCGGCGGTTCTCTCGTGGTAGAAAAACTGAAGGCCATCAAGCCGGGTATCGACAAGAAAGACCCCGTGGTGGGCAAGCTCCTTACACTTATCAAGGAACGCGAAAATGCCGGTTGGCATTTCGATAGCGCCGAGGCAAGCTTCAAGATGCTTGTGTACCGCCAGCTGGGAATGGTGGAAGAACCGTTCAAGGTGCTGAACTACCGCGTTATCGAAGACAAGACTCCGCAGGGGGTTTCTGTGTCGCAGGCGACGGTCAAGCTTCAGGTTGGCGACAAAATCAGTCACCAGGTGAGCGAAGGTGATGGCCCGGTGAATGCTTTGGATGCGGCGCTCCGCAAGGCATTGCTCCCGTTCTTCCCGAATATGGCGAAGGTCAAGCTTGACGACTATAAGGTGCGCGTGCTTGGAAGCAACGTGGCATCCGACGCTACGGTGCGCGTATGGACCACCTTCGGCGACGAGAAGGGCTACTGGAACGTAGTCGGCGTTTCGAGCAACATTATCGAAGCGTCCTGGATGGCGTTTGTCGATGGCCTTACCTACAAGATTCTGGTGGATAACAAGGTCATCGAAGGTGCCTACAAGCATTTGGACGTGAAGCCTGTTGAACCGGCCAAGGCGAAAGAAGCTACTGCACCTGAGAAAGCGAAAAAGTTGACTGCTCGCAAGGTCCGTAACCTCGCTGGTGTTTCAAGGAAAAAATAAGCCATGCAAATTACAAAAGTTACTCCGAAATCTGCTGAAATTGAACGCATCTGCGGGCGCGAAGTCGGCGGATTTGTTTTTTGAAAGATCTGGCTGTCAACTGGAATTTTTAGAACCTGGTAAAGAAACCGTTATCCATGCGGAAGGTGCGTTTCTTTGGAGAGCTTCTCTTGTTAACGAAGACAAGAATCTTGTTGCAAGGGGCTTCAAACTCATTCAGTATGGAGAACAGCCTGTATTTGTAGAAGGTGACTGGGCTGGCACAATTCATGCAGCAAAAGCTCAATTGATTTTGGGGCAGACTGTAAAAAATGTATACGGAAGATTCCTTGGAAATGGAGTAACAGTTCATCAGAACACCGATGTTTATCGTGTTGACTTCAATCCGATTCTGCCATCGTTAAAAATTTCATTTAAATAGGAGGCTTGGGATGAATAAAGTTCTAATGACAATAGTGTTTCTAACGACGATGTTGTTATCAGCTGAGTTTGATAATCCTCAAAGTAATTTCAGACAAGGAACACAATTAGAATTCGGACTAAATTACATAGCTTTCAATTTTGGAAAAACCTGTTCCTTGAATTATATTAATTGTGTTACGGACGAGTATGGTCCCCTTTATGGATTTGCTTATTATTCAACATTAGATACAAACTTTGCTGTATTTGTAAACGTTTATGCTAGTAGAATCACTATTTTTAATATTCATACAGGTTCTTTTTTCGAAGAAAGAGATATCACGCTTAGCCAAATACTTAAACAGGAATTTATTAATCTGCAAGAATGGGGTGTTGTAAATATATCAAAGGATAGTGCATCTAGTTTAATAGATAGAATGGTTTATAATATGCTTGAATGCAAAGTAGATATGGCGGATATCTACAACGCAAATGATATGGTTTCTGTATATACGCATATAGCGTCATGCGACACCTTTGAATGTTGTGCGGAGCCAACTGATGGTGGAACTGCAATGATTGAGAACTGGTGGACTTTGCTTCCTGATGAAAAGCCGACTTCCATTTCCAAGACCCCGATCAAAAATAGATTCCGTCTGTCTCGCATAAGTCGAGAAATGTTCATTGTTGATGGACTCAATGAAACGGTTCCTTACAAGCTATTTGATGTCAACGGTATCCTCTTGAAACAAGGCCGTACTGAAAACGGGCAAATCTATGTTCCCAAGACACCCTCCATCTTAGATATCGAACATAAGAAAGTTTTGTTGAAATAACTTTTTGTTTTTTTTATCTTTGTAGATGTCTAATATCTTATTTCCTACTATGATTATTACAAAAGTTACTCCGAAATCTGCTGAAATTGAACGCATCTGCGGGCGCGAAGTCGCTCCGTCCAGAGAAATCCATGACAAGGTGATGCAAATCCTTGCCGACATCAAGAAGGGCGGTATCGCCAAGGCGACGGAATACGCCCAGAAGTTCGACGGCCTGAAGGGCAAGAACATCCGCGTGCCGGTTTCGGCCATCGCGAAGTCTGCCGCCAAGTGCCCCAAGGAACTCCAGAAGGCCTTGAAGCAGGCTATCAAGAATGTTCGCGACTTCCACAAGAACCAGATGGAAGAATCCTGGCTCATGGAAGGGGCCGATGGTGTAGTCCTCGGTCAGCGCATTCGCCCCATGAAGCGCGTGGGTCTTTACGTGCCGGGTGGTGCTGGCATTTATCCGAGCACTGTGATTATGAACGCTGTTCCGGCTCTGGTGGCTGGCGTTCAGGATATCGTGGTCGTGACCCCGATCAAGGGCGAAATCAACCGTGCTGTGGCATTCGTGCTTCAGGAATTGGGCATTGAAGAAGTCTACCACATCGGTGGCGCTCAGGCGATTGGTCTCTTGGCTTATGGTGCCAAGGACGCCAAGGGCAAGATCGTCGTGGAACGCGTCGACAAGATTGTGGGCCCGGGCAACGTCTTTGCCGCTATCGCCAAGAAGGAAGTCTTCGGTGTCGTGGATATCGACATGGTGGCTGGTCCCAGCGAAGTGCTCGTGATGGCCGATAACACCTGCGATCCTGACTTTGTCGCTGCAGACCTGCTTTCCCAGGCGGAACACGGTTCCGGTTTTGAAGCCGCTATCTGCATTACCGACAACATGGAAACGGCCCAGATGATTTCTGCTTGCGTTGATGTGCAGGTGGAAAACTCCCCGAAGAAGGAACTCCTTGAAAAGGTGCTCGGTAACTTCGGTCGCATCTTAGTGGTGAAGGATTGGTTCGACGGTGTTGAAATTGCGAACCGCATTGCTCCGGAACATTTGGAAGTCATGACCGCCGAAGCAGAATCCATGGCTGCGCAGATCGAGAACGCGGGTGCCGTGTTTATCGGCCCGTGGTCGAGCGAACCGGTGGGCGACTATTTTGCGGGTCCGAACCATGTGCTGCCGACGAACGGCACGGGCCGCTTCTTCAGCCCGCTAGGAGTCTACGACTTCCTCAAGCGTATGAGCATCATCCGCTACAGCGAGAAGGCCATCAAGAAGAATGCGAAGGCCATTGCCGCCGTTGCAACCGAAGAGGGCTTTATCCACCACGCTGCTGCGGTGCTTAAGAGACTGTAGTCGCTCTTGGATCCCCTCCCTGACGGTCGAGGATGACTTCAGGGATGGCGGTCGGGGATGACTTCAGAAGTGACCTTGAGGATGAATTCTATAAATTAAAAGGCTCCTTCGGGAGCCTTTTTTGCAATTTGACTTATTTGCTGTTTACCCGGTCAGAATAGGAACATGGAGCCCTCGCCCAGATTCAGGCACACGCGGTTGCGGCCTGATTCCTTGGCGTGGTAGAGCGCGTCGTCGGCGCGCTTGATGATCGTTTCGACGGAGTCTCCGTCCTTGCGTTCCGTGAACCCGACGCTGATCGTGACTGAAATAAAATCTTTCTTATCCAGAAGCGGAATCTTCATAGATTCTACACTGGCGCGAAGTCTTTCACCGACAATTTTCGCGTTCTCGATGTTTGTTCCCGGCAAGAAAATCGTGAATTCTTCGCCGCCGTAGCGTACGGGCATATCGGTGGGGCGCAGGCATTGGAGAATCGCCTTGGCCACCGCGATAAGCACCTGGTCGCCGACGAGGTGGCCGTAGGTGTCGTTGACATTCTTGAAGTGGTCGATGTCCAGCATGAAGGCCGAAAGGTGCAGGTTTCCCGCGTTGCTTCGGTTGAGTTCGCGCGTGTACATTTCTTCGAGCCAGCGACGGTTGTGCAGGCCCGTAAGCGAGTCCACCTTGGCGTTTTCTTCGATGCAACGGATATGGTATTCTTCTTCGCACACCACCTTGTTGTTGTTGCGTAGGCGTCGACTCAGAAGTTGCAAAAAGTTCAGGCACAGATCGTGCGAAGCGTTGAGCATGGCGAGTGCGGTGTCGCCATCGATAATCAGGATTTTGCAGTTTTCCTTGGCGAAGACCTTGGCGCTCGGTTTGATGTTGTCAAAAATGGACATCTCTCCGGCGCAGTGCCCTGGATGGATATGGTCAATGTACATACCGCCCTGGGATTCCACATGTACTTCCAGAAGGCCGTCTAGGAGAACTAGAAGACGACGCCTGGGCTTTTCAGGGTCGATAAGGAGTGTGCCCGGTTCAGGGAAAATCGTTTTACAGCCAAGCAGGTAACCGGCAAGGCTTTCGAAGGCGACATTCCTGAAAATATCCTGTCGCTGAAATTCTGCCCTGGATATGGGCAGTGTCTCTAGTTCGTTCGCACTCATACCATAATTATATACAAAAACTTTTCAAAACGAAAACAGAAAATACTACTTTTTGAAAAAAACACGCGAGAATACTAGTTTATATGGCAAAAACAATACTCCAATCTGTACTATTCCAAGGTAAAATACAGGATATCCTCATCTCGGGAAAAAAGTTTGCGAAGGTGGGGCGCCCGCTTACCGCCCGTGATTATGACAAGGCCGATGTGGTAAATTGCAAGGGGCTTGCCATTGTACCGCCTTTCTATAACGGACACACTCATGCCGCCATGACCCTTTTGCGTGGGTATGCCGATGATATGCCGCTCCAGAAGTGGTTGCAGGAATACATTTGGCCGTTCGAGGCAAAGCTCACTGCCAAGGATATTGAAATCGGGTCTCGCCTAGCCGTGCTTGAAATGATCAAGTCGGGAACGGTTTTCTTCTCGGATATGTACTGGCGCCGCGAAGTGACGATGAAGGTCGTTAAGGAAATGGGGATTCGTGCGGCGATTGGAGTGACGGTTGCCGAAAATCTGGATTCCCCGGAACATATCGAAGAAAATTTCAAGTTCCTGCAGGACCATCGTTATGAATCCGATCGGGTAAAGCTTGCAGTGATGCCGCATTCCATTTATACGGTGGGCGAAAAGATTTTCAAACGTTGTGCGAAATTGGCTCTTGAAGAAAACTATGTTTTGCACACTCATTTGTCTGAAACCTTGATCGAAATCAAGGATTGCAAGAAACAGTACGGTTGCTCTCCGGTCGAACTTTTGGCAAAGTGGGATGTTCTGGGTGACCACCTGGTGGCGGCACATTGCGTTCATTTGTCCGAATACGATATGGCGTTGATGGCCGAATCGGGTTCTGCCGCGATTCTGAATCCCTGCTCGAATTTGAAACTGGGGAGCGGAATCCCGAAAGTGAATGCTCTCTTAGATAGCGGAATGTTGGTTGGCCTTGGAACTGACGGGGCTTCGTCGAACAATAACCTCGACATGCACGAAGAAATGAAGCTGATTTCGCTTTTGGCGAAGGTGGAACCCAAGACTGGCAAGGCGGAATCGTTGCCGGCGGAGGTGGCGCTCAAGTTGGCGACTTCAAATACGGCATTGGCTTATGGCATTCCGGCGGGCGTGATTGCCGAAGGATTCCTGGCAGACGCCTTGCTGCTCGACCTGAAAAACGAACGCCTCGTCCCGAACCATAACCTGGTGAGCAACTGGGTCTATGCGGCCGATTCCTCTGCGATTCATTCCGTGATGTGTAACGGAAAGTTCGTGATGAAGAACCGCCATGTCGATGGTGAAGAGGATATTTTGAAGGACGTGCAGAAAATTGCGAAAAAAAGTTAATTCCCGGCCTATATGAAAAAAGTGGCTTGGCGAAAGCTTCGATAAACGGGTGGACTTGAGTCTACCCGTTTGAATTATTGGTCGTCGCTGTCGACGTCGCAGGAATCGTTTTGCTGCGGGGCGACAACTGGTCTGCTGCTCTTGGCGCTATAGATGAGTTCTGCCATGAACAGCTCCTTGAGCTTAGCGAGGCCCGCATCTTTTTCGAGGTCCAGCTGGTAGGGCGACATGCGCGCCTGCTTGCGGACGGCAAGTTCGCTTTCGTTGAAGGCTCTCGACTTGACCGTAAGCATTACCGGGGTCTGCAATTTTTCTTCGAGAATCTGCTTTAAGCGCTCCAGGTACTCTGGGTGCTCTTCCATCTGCTTGATTCCCCAAACTTCGCTGGCGGTGTCGCCAAGGTAGGTGAGCGCGATGGGGAAGGGGGTGACTTTCGGGTCGCCGGTTTCGAGGACGGTATCGTTCAGGGCGACCGAGAAGGCGAAGTCACCGGAATCGGCGATGTGCGTCTTGATGGAACCCCAGACGGCAGAAATTTCGTAACGACTGTAAACGTCGCCATTGTAGCCGTTGGCGATTCCGTTCTGTAGGGCGGCAAAGGGATTTTCGTCCTGTTGCTGTAAAGCCTTGGCTTCTTCCACGGCATCCAGCATGTTCTGGACTTCAGTTACTTTTTTTTTTAACGCCTCGTCGGAGGCGCTGCTCGAAGCTTTGGAAGGATCGTTAATCGCGGCAAGAGCGCGTCTGAGATCCGTCAGCCTGTCGAGCCAAGCCATGCGGGCGAATGTCGTTTCGACAAGGAGTCGCGGGTTCGTGCTGTAGCGGAGGGTGCCCTGCAAGTCGATAAGCATCTTGCTGATGCGCAGGATGTCTCCGTTCTTGAGTTCGGGAACGGCGCTCTTGTACTTGGTGTACAGCTCCTCGGAAATGTTAATCACGTCAGGCGTGAAGGCGTCGAGGCGGGCGTAGAGCATGTTCCTGAGGAACTTGCCGAAACCGTCGAGAAGCGGTGTAAATTCGATTCCGCGCTTGCAGGCGTCGTCGACCATCTTGAAACATTCCTTGAGGTCGTGATCCTTGATGGCGTTAATGAGCGTAAAGAACAGTTCGACGGGAGGAATGCCGAGAACGCTACGGACCGATTCGGCGGCCATCTCGTTACCGGTAAAGGCGTAGGCCTGGTCGAAGTAGGTGAGGCCGTCGCGCATGGAACCGTCGGCTTTTTCGGCGAAAATGTCGAGGGCTTCGTCGGTGGCGTTGATGCCTTCCTGTTCGCAGATGTAGCGCAGACGGCTGCGGATTTGTTCTACGGTCAGTCGCTTGAAGTCGAATCGCTGTACGCGGCTGAGAATCGTTTGCGGCACCTTGTTGACTTCGGTGGTCGCGAAGATGAAAATGACATGTTCAGGCGGTTCTTCGAGCGTTTTGAGGAGCGCGTTGAAGGCTCCGTTCGAGAGCATGTGGACTTCGTCGATAATGAAAATCTTGTACTTGCCGATGACGGGCGGATACTGCACGCGCTCGATCACGTCGCGGATGTTGTCGACGCCGGTGTTGGAGGCGGCGTCTATTTCGAACACGTCCATCGGGTTTCCGCCAGCGATGTCCTTGCAGCTTTCACACTGTCCACAGGGGTGGAGCGGATCGCCGCCGGTGCAGTTGAGCGTGCGGGCGAGGATACGGGCACTGGTAGTCTTACCGACACCGCGGGTTCCGGTGAATAGGAATGCGTGGTGGAGTCGTCCTCCTTCGATTGCGTTCTGGAGGGTCTTTGCGATATGTTCCTGTCCGACCATGTCGGAGAAAGATTGCGGACGCCACTTACGGGCCATTGCTACGTATGCCATAGCCTAAAAGTAGTAAAATGAGCTTGAAATTCGGAATTCAGATTTCAGAATTCGGAGCTTTTAAAATGAAAAGTAAAAAAGCGTCATTGCAAGGAGCGAAGTGACGAAGCAAACCATTTTCATTTTGTATCTTTGCAAAAAAAAATTGAGGTAAACATGAATTCGAATTTGGCTCTTTTGATTCTTTCTTGGCAGGTGGCTTGTCTTTATCACGAATCCGAAACCGACAAGCTTTTGCCGGGTTCCACTTCGGCAACGGAAGCCGAAAGCGATACGCTGGATGCGATTCATGACGAACTGACCCCGGATGTTTCTTGGGACGATTTCAACAACACCTATGCGAAGTTTAAATCGGCTAAGGACCGTGCCGCTGCTTGTGTCGAGGCCATCAAGAATGAGTCTGGCGAATTCAAGAGCAAGGTTCTTGAATCGATGCTCCGTGTAGCGAACGCCTCTAAAGAAAACGAAAACGAAAGCAACGTGTCGCCCGAAGAAATGGACTTTATCCAGCAGATTCGTGAAGCGCTGGAATAGCGATGAGGTCGGCGTGACCGCCTCTGAGGGCGCTACGCTTTGAGCTGTGAGGCCGCACACGTTGTGTGCTATGAGTATCTAAATAATGAGAGCCCCTGTAAGGGGCTCTTTTTGTATCTCACAGCATTCCGAAGAAATGCGCGCTCATTGCTCATAGCTCAAAGGGCCGTGAGGCCCGAGCTCACACCTATCTCAGCACGATGTCGCCGTTGGCGACGAGCTTGTCACGCAGCTTGTTGTGGGCCTTGTTGACTTCGTCGTCGGTAAGGGTGCGGTCCATGGCCTGGTAGGTCAGACTGTAGACCATGTTCTTCTTGCCGGCTTCGATCTTGTCGCCTTCGTAGATGCTCTTGAGCGTAATCTTCGCGAGGTTCTTCGGGTTCAGGCCCTTGATGCGTGCAAGAATCTGTTCGTGAGTCATGGTCTTGTCGACTTCGATGGAAATGTCGCGGCTAGACGGTACCTGGCGGCTGAACGGTTCGAACACGATCTTCTTGTGGGTGGCGTGTTCCATCTTGTCCATGTCGAGTTCCATCACGTAGGTGCTGTAGCCGATATCGAAAGCGGCCATGGCGGTCGGGTGGAGTTCGCCCATGGTGCCGAGCACCACGCCGTCGGCGAGGACTTCGACTTGCTTGCCCGGGTGCAGGTAAATTTCAGCCTTGGCAGGCACGCGGAACTCCACTACGAGGCCCACGCGCTTGAGGAAACTCTGCACCAGCCCCTTGAAGGCGGCAAAGTCGATCTGGGCAGGCTTGTCGTTGAGCGGGTTTACATCGAAGGCGCCTGCAACGGCGAGGGCGACGAGGTTCGATTCGTCGAAGCCCGGATCGCGCACGTCCTTGCGGTCGCGCTTGAACTGACCCTTGGCCACTTCGAACAGGCGAACGGAACCAGGGCGGTTCTTTTCGTTTTCGGCAACGCTCTTGAGAAGATTCGGGAGGAGGCTGGTCGGAACCACGCCGAGTTCATCGGAAAGCGGGTTGAGAAGCGCTGCGGGCTTGCTGCGGCGGTCGTCATTTTCTGCACCGAACAAAGCTTCGGTGCGGGCCTTGCTCGTAAAGCGAAGGCTCAGGCATTCGTGCAGGCCCATTGCAGAAAGCGTCTTGCGAATCTTACGGTTCAGGACTTCGATCGGCGGAAGTTCGTTCGGCTGCATCTTGAAGGAGGGCAGCGTGTACGGGATGTTGTCGAAACCGATAAGGCGGGCGACTTCTTCGATAAGGTCGACTTCGCGTTCGAGGTCGGGGCGGAAACCCGGAATCCTGAAGGTGATGGATTCGGCGTCTTTCTTCACGACTTCGAGAGCGATACCAGTGAGGTACTTTTCGATGTCGGCAGCATCAATCTTCATGCCGATAATCTTTTCGGCGCGGGCGGTGCGGAGCGTGACTTCGTTGAGAGCCTTCTTGTGGTCGTCGCCCGTGTATTCGACGGTGCCCTTGAGAATGCGGCCACCGGCGACTTCTTGAATCATGGCGCAGGCGTAGCGGCTGTATTCGTCCTGGGTGGTAAAGTCGATTTCGCGTTCAAAGCGGTAGCTGGAATCGGTCGAGATGCAGAGACGCTTGGCCTGCTTGCGGACGATGGTCGGGTTGAACCAGGCACTTTCGAGGAACACGTTCTTGGTGGTGTCGACTATTTCGGATTCAACGCCGCCCATCACGCCGGCTACGCAAGCCGGACGGTCGCCGTCGCAAATCACGAGGTCGTTTTCGACGAGTTCGTGAGCGGTGTGGTCGATGGTTTCGATCTTTTCGCCCTTCACGGCGCGGCGCACCTTGATCTTGTTGCCATGGAGCTGGTCCATGGCGAAGCTGTGGAGCGGCTGGCCCACGTCCATCAGAATGAAGTTCGTGATGTCCACCACGTTGTTGATGCTGTTCATGCCTACAGCATGCAGGAGCTTTGCGAGCCATGCCGGGGACTTTTCAACTTTTACGTCTTTGATGACGCGTCCCACGTAGCGGGAACAACCGCAACCGGAATCCACTTCGAGGCTGATGGCAGAGCTTGCTGCTTCGGAGTCTTCCTTGAGTTCGTAGGCGAGCGGCTTCAGCGGACGGTTGAACTTTGCGGCCAGTTCGCGGGCCACGCCACGGTGGCTTAATGCATCCGGGCGGTTCGGGGTCACGTTCAGTTCAAAGCAAACGTCGTAAAGGCCGAGACTTACGAACGGGGTGCCAGCGGGAATGCTGTCGTCGAGAACCATGATGCCTGCGTGGTCGTCGCTGAGGCCGATTTCGTCTTCGGCGCAAATCATGCCGAAACTTTCGACGCCACGAATCTTGGACTTCTTCATCTTGAGCGTGCCACCGTCAGGGAGCGGAAGTTCCGCACCAATCGGGGCGAGCACCACGGTCTGGTCTGCAGCCACGTTCGGGGCTCCGCAAACAACCTGGATGACTTCCTTGCCGTCGTTCACGGTCGTGATGTGCAAATGGTCGCTGTCCGGGTGGGCATCGCAAGTGAGAACTTTTGCGACAACGAGCTTTTCATAAACCTTGCCCGGTTCTTCCATACCTTCGACTTCGAGACCGACGGCGGTGAGAGCCTTTGCAACTTCTTCCGCAGATTCCGGAAGATCCACATGACGTCTGAGCCAATTCAAAGAAACTTTCATCTTTTCCTCTTTAAAATGCGGCGGCAAAACGATTATTTATTCCTTCGCCGATTCGTTATTTTTCGCAGGTAAATGTAGAAAATGTGGTTGCAAGTGCGTGGAGAATAACTAAATATTGAACAAGAAAGAAGGAGATTTTGTGATGAATGAAAATGCATCTAGCGAAAAAATGTACCAGGTATCTACCCTGAGTGCACTTGCGCTCGGTTACACGCGAACGGTTGTCAAAGTTCGTGATTTGCTGCAGAACGGGGATACGGGGCTTGGAACTTTTGAAAACTGCGACGGCGAGATGATTGTCGTGGATGGTCATTGCTACCGCGCTGCTGATGATGGCTCCGTAAGCGAGACTCCCGCTGATTTAGGTGTTCCATTTGCATCGGTCGTATTCTTAAAGAATCAGGAATCATTTGCGGTCGATGCCGTCGAGAATATTAATAGTCTCAAGGCATTGCTGAATGTGAAAATTGAGGAACACTTCGGTCTCAACAGTATGCATATGGTGCGGATAGACGGATTTTTCAAGAAGGTAAATGCCCGCTCCGAAAGCGGGCTCAAGGCGCATCATATTGAGTTGAAGGAGCTCCTGTTCGAAAGGCAGAAGTCATTTGAATTTGACAATATTGGAGGGACGCTAGTTTGTCTGTACTATCCCGATTATATGGATGGAATCAATGCGGCTGGGTGGCATTTCCACTTTGTTTCCGAAGACAAACGTTTTGGCGGACATGTCTTTGACCTTTCCCTTGAAAAGGGGGAGGCAAAGATGGAGAAAATTACATCCATCGAGTTGCAGCTCCCGCGAGAGGCCGCCTTTGACACTTATTCCCTGACCAGAGCTTCGCAAAAGGATATCAAGCAGGTCGAGCAGGGAAATAAATAAGTCTTTTATCGGTGCTCGTGGCGAATAGGCTTTAGTTGGTCCACGACGCTTTGCAGTTCCTTGGGGAGCGGACAATCGAGTACGATTTTGTCGCCGTGCCATACAAATTCTAGACGACAGCTGTGTAAGAAGAGCCTGTGCAGCCCGAGCTGTTTTTTGACTTCGCGGTTGAGCGCAAAATCGCCGTAGCGAGTGTCGCCGAGGAGCGGGTGTCCGATGCTTGCGAAATGGGCGCGGATCTGGTGCATGCGACCCGTTTCGAGCTTGATTTTTACCAGGTCGTAGCCTTCGTAATGCTGCTTGACACGGTAGTGGGTGATTGCCTGCTGGGCATCCTTGCCGGTTTCGCCGACCTTCATCTTGCTGCCCTTGGCGGCGTCGGTGCGGGTGAGCGTTTCGTTTATGGTTCCCTTGTCTTTTTTGAGGTTGCCTTTGACGAGCGCGTAATAGAACTTGTCAACTTCGTGTTCGCGAATCATGCGAGTAAAGTCGCGGAGCGTGTCGCCGTGGAGGGCGGCGATAATCATGCCCGAAGTTTCTTGGTCGAGGCGGTGGGCGATGGTGGGCTTGAAGTCAAGTCCTTCGCGGCGGCCCCATTCCCATAGGTATTCCACGAGGCTCTCGCCGGGGCGAGTGCCGGAACCCGGCTGGCTTGCAAGTCCCGAGGGTTTGTTCACGACCACATAGTCTTCGGTCTGGATGACAATGTCGAGTTCCTTGGCACCCCAAGAAGCGTTCCTTTCGTCTCTCGTCTTTAGTCTCTCGTCTGTTTTGCCCCAGGTGGACTTTGCTTTTGCAAAACCGGTGCTGGGTTGCTTCGTTCCTTCGGAACTCGCAACGATGTCTTTGGTTTCTGAATTCTGAATTCCGAAATCCGAATTGTTTTCGACGCTCTTGAAATTCTCGTAGATGCAGACGGTATCACCTTCCTGCAGCATCTGGTTCGCTTTACCAACGACGCCGTTCACGCGGACTTTCTTCTTGCGGATGACGGCGAAAAAGACCGACAGCGATTCGTCGGGGAATGCCTTGCGCAAAAAACGGTCGAGGCGCATGTTAGCAAAATTGCGGTCAATGAAGCGAGTAATCATAGGCTAACCTGAGGTGTGGGGTAAGAGGTCGGCACTACGTGCCTTTGAGGTTTAAGGTGTATTGGCTTTAAGCGGAGTGACCTCAAAGCGAATTTATGAGCGAAATCATTGCTCATACCAATTTATCCTTTTTCGCGTAGTGGGCGAGGCGAACGCCGTCGGCAGCGCTGGTGACAATTCCTCCGGAATACCCGGCGCCTTCTCCGAGCACAAACAGGCCGCGGGTATTCACACTTTCGAGTGTTTCGTTGTTGCGGCTCATGCGCAGCGGGCTGCTGGTGCGTGTTTCGGGGGCGACAATCAGGCCTTCTTCGATGAATCCGGGAATTTTCTTGTCGAAATTTTGGAATCCTTCGGCGAGGCTCTTGCAAATGGTCTTGTCTAGCCAATCCCAGAGATTGCTCTGTACGAGTCCGCAGGGGTAGGTGGATTTCGGGAGCGATTTGTCTTCGCGGTGGGCGAGGAACGCCTTGATGCTTTGGGCTGGAGCGGCGTAGTTCTTGCCGCCGACCGCGTAGGCGTCGCTTTCGATTTTACGCTGGAATTCGTGCCCGCCAAAGAGATTGTCGCTTGCCGCAATGGGCACGGCGATTGCCCCATTTGCAAAAGGCCCGTTGCGGCGGCTGTAGCTCATGCCGTTGGTGGCGAGGGTCCCGGGTTCCGAGGCGCAGGGCACCAGGACGCCACCCGGGCACATGCAGAAACTGTAGGCGCTGCTGGTTTTATTCAGTGTCGGGGTGGCGAGAAAATATTCGGCGGACCCTGTGAGCTTGGTATCTACATTCAGGCCGAGCTGGCGCATGTTGATGAGTGCTTGCGGGTGCTCGACGCGCACGCCCATGGCAAAAGCCTTGCTTTCGAGTGCGACGCCACGGGCGTGGAGCATTTCGTAAATGCTCCGGGCAGAATGCCCGACGGCGAGCACCAGCGCTTCGCAGGGTTTCCAGTAGGAATTCGATGATGCTGTATAAACGCTGCACTGGATCCCGTCACTACACTTCGTTTCGTTCCAGGATGACGTTGCGGAAGACTGATTTGATTCGCTCCAGGATGACGTTGCGGAAGACAGCTTCGTTTCGTTCCAGGATGACGTCGCGGAAGACTGCCTTGATTCGCTCCTGGATGACGTTGCGGAAGTCGGCCTTGTTTCACTCGGATTAACTCTTGTGATTGGGGCAATGGATTCTATCGGTCGGCCATAGCCTCGCTCCAGAATGACATTCCTCAATTTAATAGCGGTTATTTTCCCTTGCCTAATTTCGATGTCTTCAAGCGCTGTGCTAAAATGAATCTTGCCGCCGAGCCTTTCTATTTCTGCGCGCATTTTCCGCAGCAATAAAACGAGGCGGTCCGTGCCGATATGCGGCTTGGCGAAGGTCACGACCGATTCGTCGACTCCAAATTCGACCATGTCGTGTAGAACCTGTTCTGTGAACAGGTTCCGGGTGCGGGTATTCAGCTTTCCATCGCTAAAGGCCCCCGCACCGCCTTCGCCAAAAAGAACATTGCTGTAAGCGTTAAACTTGCGGTCTACAAAAAAACGCCTAATGTCGCGGAATCTTTCTTCGACGCATTTGCCCTGTTCGTACAGGTCTACCGCAAAACCTTTCCGCAGCAAATGTAAGGCTGCCCAAAGTCCGCTCGGACCCGCGCCAATCACGTCGATATGCCCTGGCATCGCGACACTATTTTTTTGCGGGTCGCTTTCAAGAGATTCCTTGTCACGCGTTGCCGCTACAAGTCCCTTGGCGTGATTCCCCGTGGCGCGGACTTCGCGCTTCAAGTCGAAAATCACATTGTAAGACCACTTGGGGTCGCCTTTCCGGCGGCAATCCAGCGAGAAACGCTCCACCTGCAAGTTGAAAATTTCTTCGGGGTGCAAGCGGAGTTCGCGGGCGAGTGCAGCTCGGTATTCCCCTTTCTTGGCAAGGGCGACGGAAAGTTCTCTGTAGCGGTAGGTGAACATTATTCCCAAATTTAAAAATAAAGGCCGCATCATACCGACGCGACCTTGTTAATCTTTAGGGAAGATCTTCCTAGAATTGATAATTGACCCTGATGCCGCCGTAGACATCCTTGTATTCGTTGCTACGGTTGTCTGGACGGTAGTAAAGGCCCGTTCCCACGTACCATTCGCTGCTCAGGCGCTGTGAGTGGTTCACGGTCAGGTTTACGCTGCCTAGAACGTCGGTTTCATTATCTTCGACTTCCTTTTCGTCTTCTTCCCATGAGGCGGTCAGGTAGCGGAATTCACCCGAAAGACCCAGAATCAAGAATTGGTCCATGAAGGGTATTTCGAGGTCGTCGTTCACGGAAATTTCGCTTTCGCTCATGTCGTCGCGTTTGTAGTTCTTGAATCGCGGCGTCACGACGAACCGGTTCTGGAACGCTCCTGTCGATGTGGTCGCCGAGATGGGGTAGGCGTGTTCGAAGTAGTCCGCTCCGCCAAAGTAGTAACCCAGCTTGGCAATTGTTTCGTCGGAAAGATCCATCTTGCTGATCAGGCTGTCCTTGTGGAACTTGGAATCGTCCGTACGGAGTGTCCAGCGGCCAGCCACCTTAAAGTTGGTCTTGTAGGCGTTGAGCGAAATTTCGGCCATCCAGGTGTTCTTGTAGATTCGTTCCTGGAATTTGGAAGCGAGGTAATCTTCGCTGGCCATGCTCTGGTATTCAGCCCAGCGGGTAGAGTCAACCTGGACAGATTCTTCGCCAATGTCGATGGTCGATGTCGGTTTGTCATTTCGCTTTGCAAACCAGCGGTCCTTATAGATTCCTTCTTCAAGAATGTAGTTGCCGTGGAGTTGGTAGGGCTTGTATTGGGTTCTGTATTCCAGGTTGTAGCTTAGGTTCAGGTTCATCTTGTCGCCAATCTTGAAACCGTTGTCGACGGTGAAGTTCTGGATGTACTTGGCTCGGTCGTTGTCAAGCTCATGCTCGTCCATCCAGTCTTCGTCTTCGGAGAACAGTCCCCAATGGGTTCCTTCGCCCAGGCCGAAGAGGTTTGTCTTCTTGCCCTTGGCTGCATTTTCGACGTTGATCTGGTAGCCAAAACCGAAAGTCCAGAAACTGGTGATGATTTGTTCCAGGTAACCGCCAAATTCACGGGTATCGGAAAGCTGGTCGGGAGAACCTGCGCTATAGTAGTCTTCGCCTACATATTTGATATGGCCGGAAAGTGTCGTGTGGTAGATGTTCCAGTAGAGAGACGCACCGATGGCGATGTTCTGGCTTCCCCAGTTGAGTCCGAGGACGCGATCGTCGTCGCGGTCGCTTTCGTAGTCGCTGTTCTGGGCCTTCGCTTCGCGGATGAGCGTGCGGAGGGAGTCGCGCATTTTCGGACGGCTGAGGGTGGTGTTGTTACCGAAGATTTCTTCAAGTTCTTCGCTAGAAAGCGTGCTGATCTTGGATTCGTTCGCCATCAGCTTGCGCAAGGTGTTCATCGAGGAGGTATTCAGGCCCGCTTCGGTAAAGACCTTGTTGATGGCTCGTTCCTTGACGACGTCGGCCGTGTCGGCCCTTCCTACGGCAATCTGTCCGTTGAGTTCGATGTCGCCCGGGTAGAACAGCCAGTTTCCATCGGCATACACGGATAGTGCCTGCTGCATGGGCTCGCTGGTAATGGAGGAACGGCTGCCGCCATCACGTAACAGCGGGTCGTTGATTTCGTCGTTGGCGTAGATGAAGCCGAACTTGGCGTCAAAGCGGCGGAGTGGTGCCCACTTGACGGAACCGCCGTAGGCGATACGCTGGGCCTGAGCTTCACCGTCTTCGATGTAGGTCTTGTAGACGTAAGGATGACGGTCTCCGACAAGGTAGGGCCTGCGGCTTTCACCGAAGAAACCGTCCAGTTCAAACAGGGGCTGGTTCGCATTGTTGGTCAAGATCGAACGGGTGTAGCCCACGCCGAAAATCGGGAGCGAGGACATGTAGATTTCGCCGCCGTTCTTGTTGAAGTCGCCCAAGACCAGTCGGTTGTGCTTGTCGGTATAGGTAAGTGTTACCGGCATCGGGTTGAAGCGGTTCCAGGAGTCGCCGGTGTATTCCGTGTTCAATTCGATCGTCTTGCCGTCGGGAGATTGCATGAGCAAGTAGATGCTGACATCGGTGCCGAAGCCCGGGACCTGGAAGGTGTTCTTGTAGTGATCGTCCGGCTTGATGGTGTCACCCGAGATTTCCTGATTGCTTCCGGAGTGGTTCTTGCTTGTTTTCACATAATGATAATGGTTGCCGATGCCGATGTTTCCTGAAATGTTCCAGGATTTCTGGAGGGTGTCGGCCTTTCGTTCTTCGTTTACTTTCTGGGCGAATAAATCTCCGATAAAGTCGTCCTTGTTGATGGCGCGGCTCGTGACTCCCGGAATTTCTGGGCTAGAGGGAAGTGTGGTGGCGACTGCGTCGAAGTCCTTGTTGTAGTCGGTCTCGTTGTTCGAGATGCTTTCTAGGACTTCCTTGCCGAGGACGTCTTCGGAGGATACTCCGACCTTGTTGTCGTTGACCTTGGTATTGTTGAAGGAAATGTGGCTGTTGCCCATGTTCAAGATACCGTAGGTGTTGTTGGTAAGGCTGGAACCCGATACGCTTGTAATGGCGAGAGGCGCATTGTACAGGGCGACCTTGTTGTCCTTGAATTTCGTGTTATTGATTTCGGCCTTGCTGTAGCTGTCGATATGGAGGGCAGCCCCTTTGTTTCGGATGAACTTGCTGTTGCTGATGGAAAGCTGGGAATTCTTGGCGTAGACGCCGCGGCTAGAGGTGCCGTCAACTTGAGTGGATTGAATATTGAGTTTGCCGTTTTCGACGACGATGCCGGTCTCCGCCTCGCTGATGACGGCGTTTCGGATTTCGGACGGCATTTCGCCAGAAATGAAGATACCCTTCCAGTCGCCGCTCTTCGAATTTTTCAGTGCTGAACGGAATTCGACTTCGTTGTAGCGCGTACCAGCGACGACGAACTGACCCCTTGCGTAGAGCCCCGTGCCAGGTTCAAACAGAATTTCGACACCCGGTTCGATAACCAGTGCCGTGTTCTGTTCTACGAAAATATCTTCGGTAACGAGGTAGGGGGATTTGTCTGCCTTGAGGAATCCGTGGAGGGTTCCCTTGAGTTCTGTCCCGCTTTCCATTTGCGGTTCCGGAGGAAGAATTTCCGCCTGCTGGATAACCTTGGCCGAATCTGCTTTTAGGGTTGAATCGGCGGCTTGCTGGATGCTTGCCTGCGGTTCTGCCGGTGCAACGGTACTGGCCGTCTGTTCCTGTGCGTAAACAAGACCAAGGGAAAAAGCTGAAATAAGAATTGGGAGTTTCATTAGCGCACCTGGTAAATCTTTTTAGCGACAAGGTCTTTTTGGCTGCTCTTTAGTTTAACCGTAATATCGAACTCGGAATCTTCGCCACGGGTGAGCTCTATCGGCACACTGAACATGATGCTGTTGATCTGATTTTCGTTCCAGGATTCGATTTCTTTCTTGTTTTGTGTCACCTTGACACTCTTGATGTATGCAGGGTCGCTGCCGGGAAGGCCCATAACGGTGAATCGTAATTCCTTGTGGAACTTGTTGCTGAAGCTCTTGGGCGGAGGCGGAACGCGGAGTTTTTCTATTTCTTTGCCTGGAATCTTGACGTAGGCTCCGGGAATCTTTTTGTAGCAGCCTAGTGTCCTGGATATTTTGCTCGAATTTCCGGCTTGGTCGGTTATCTTGAAAACATAGGCGTGACGGCCCTTTTGCAATGTGCTGGATGCGGGGTTCGTTTGGGTAATGACGCTTTCGATACCCGAGATGTTATCCGTGGTCACCGTGAAAAGGTTGATGTCGTCGTCCAAGTTGCTGAACTTATAGCGGATGTTGCATGACAGTGAATCGTAATTCAGGAGTTCGATCTTGGGAGGAATCCTGTTGACGCTGTTGCATGTTTTATCGATGTTCAGAGCGAGTGAGGCCGTTTCGCTCCCGAATTCGGTAGAGGTGTATTCGACATCGACCTGGTCATAGATCCAGTTGCCCTTTTCGTCGCTGATTTGGATGTTGTACGAGAAATTCCCGTTTACGCTGAAGGGGATCAGGTTTTCAGAAGTAAAATTGCCGTGTTTCACGCGGAGGTCGGCGTTCGTTCCTCTGGAATCGAAGGAGCCTTCAATGGTGACCGAGGCGGGGTCGCAGACTTTTGCGGGGGAACTGGTTGTGATGGTCAGCGGTTTATGTTCGTTTCCTTGGTCGGAATTCATGTCGCCGATATAGTAGGTGGTCAGGTCGCCACAGGGGAAGGAATTGGTGCTGTCGATGTAGCACAGTAGGGATATTTTCTTTGCTCCGAAGAGGCTCGCTTCCCATTCAACATTCAGTTCTACAATCTCTCCGTTCGACATGACTGGAGTGTCCTGGAAGCCGACCATGATTCCCTTGGCGCATTTTACCTTGACTTTCTGTTCGGCGGAGTAGACGGTATCCGGTAGGGGTGTAATCTCGCAGTTCGCTTGTTGCTTTAACTGTTCCTTGCGAACTTGGTAGGAAGAGTCTGCATTCTGGACGAGCTTGATGACCAAATCTTTGCTGTTTTCGAGGGCCGGATCGCTAATATACTTGTCAATTTCGTTGAGGAATTTGGCTTCGCCGGAGGATTTCAGGTCAAGAACGACGGTTTCCTTGCCGATGCTGAACGCCGTCTGGCCTCCCTTGACATTGTACTTGGTGTTGAGGCTGGAATCGTGGATGTCCAGGCTACCGTTGCGCAACGAGGCGATCGGTTTCATCAGGCTGGTAAAGCCGATGGTTCCCGCCGTACCGCGGATAGCTGCGGTGGCGGTTCCGGTCTTGAACTTGAATTCGCTGCCCTTGGCCTGTTTTTGCACGTCGAAGTTGACTTTTCCGTTCAGGATGTTGACCTGGTTGTGGTTGATGCCGTCTTCGCTCAGCAGTTCTGCCATTTCTGCTTCGGTGCGTTCGTTGATGGTGAGGGAGCTTCCGTCGGGGAGTCCGATGATAATCAGGGATTCGTCGCCCGTCTTGAAACGGTCCTTCTTGGTGGCCCTGGAACCAGTTTCGGCAGGAATATAGCCGCCTTTCCCCTTGGGTTCGTGCAGAGCCTCTGGGCCGCTAGCGTTGCGGATTTTACCGGAAGAAACTTTCTTTGCAGCCGGAGAATAGCCTATCATCAGGGCTGTGGCAATGGCGACTAGCTTAAAATACCTCGAAAATGACATATTGCCTCTTTTTACGAATGCAAACTAGGACAAATATATGTATTTTTTTTACAAGCTTGAATTGGACAAATTAGTTCAAGTAATAAAAAAGAGACTTTTTTCAAAGAAATTTGAAAGAAGTTTTTTGAACCATATAACAATAGGACCGCATATGGAAGTCGAAGAACTGACCGTTGCCTTTAGCGATGAAGATACCGGTGAAGAAGTCATCAAGGAACTTGACAAGGAAATCCTTTCGAAGGGAGCCTGGCCGACCGTGATGTTCCTTTACCAGGAAAAGGACGCCAAGACGGGCGACATGGGTGAACCCAAGGTGTCGCTGCGCCGCTACCGCAAGATGAACGGAATGTTCAAGGCCCAGGGTAAGTTCAAGATCACGGGCAAAGCCCAGGCCGAAGCTATCATAAACGTCCTCAAGAAGTGGTATAACATTTAATGCCGGACCCTGCTAGTCGAAAGAAGAAGTATAATATCGAGTTCCTTTGCGAGGGGGACATCGAGGCTTTTCCGTACAAGGACAAGTTTGAAAAGATGGCTCGCAAGCTCCTTGCCGAAGAAGGCAAGGAAAAAGACGTGAATATCGTGCTCTGCACCGACGAATTCGTGCGCACCATGAACCGCGATTACCGCGGACTCGACAAGGTGACGGACGTTCTCTCGTTCGAATGGAAGAACGAACTCGGTGTCGAGATCCCCGAAGACGAGGCGATGCTCGGCGAAATCTATATCGCCCGTGAGCAGGTGCGCCGTCAGGCTCCCGAATACGGCAACACGTTTTACGCCGAAATGAAGCGCGTGATTGTACACGGGCTCTTGCACCTGTCTGGTTACGACCATATCAAGGCCGCCGACCGTAAGGTAATGCGCAAGCGCGAATGCGAATTCCTGGGACTTGACCCGTACAAGGAAGGTGCCTAATGGAAAATCCCGAAAGTTGGGCCATTGCATTCCTTGTCGTTTTTGTCCTGACCTCGTTCTCGTTTTCGCTGATCAAGTCCGCCTTTAGCGGAATATATGCCAAGCGCGATGCCCGTGACCGTGAAGGTCGCGAAGAGGTGGTCGCCTCGTTGGTGGAACTGCCGGGCTTTAACGAGACGATTTCGATTGGCCGCATCCTTTGCAATGTGGGGGCGGGCGTCCTCGGATTTTATCTGTTCCAGATGATCCCCTGGAACTGGGTGCAGGACTACTGGTTCTTGGCTTTTGCCGCTTACCTGGTGGTTGCCTGCTTTGCAATCTACACGATTACGGTTTTTTTGGCGAACTTGCTTGGCAATTTGAAGCCGGATACCTTTGCGATTGTGCTGATTCCGCTGTTCAAGTTTATTCGACTCCCGTTTGCTTTGCCCGCAAAGATTTGCCATGTGCTGTTCGTCAAGATTTTGAAGGGGCTGGGTTACGATTCCAAGCTCAGCTTCTTGCCTGAAGAACGCCGCGACGCCGTGCAGGCGCAGGCCGACCTCTCGGACGAGGCGGATCCCGATGGTGAAGGCCTGGAACAGGAAGAGCGCCAGATGATTCTGAACATCTTCGACTTCGTGGAAACTCCGGTGCGCGAAATTATGACTCCGCGCGTGGATATGTGCGCGGTCGAAGTGGGAACGCCGCTCGAAGAACTGGTGAAGGTGCTGAATACCGAACGCCATTCCCGCTTGCCGGTGTACAGGGAAACTGTCGATAACATCGTCGGAATCCTTTCGAACCGCGACTTTTTGGAATGGTACACGGAACATCGCGACGAACCGTTTGATATCATAAAACTTGTGATGCCGCCGGTATTCGTGCCGTACCACAAGAAGATTGACGACATGCTCACCGAACTGCGCAAGACGGGTAACCAGCTCGCCATCGTGGTCGATGAATATGGCGGAACAGCTGGCCTTGTCACGCTCGAAGACATTCTCGAAGAAATCGTGGGCGAAATCAAGGACGAAGATGACATGGACGAAGATGAAGATGTGCAGCGCCTCAAGGACGGGCGCTTCATTCTCGATCCGGTCATTACGCTTTCCGATTTGGAATACAAGCTCGGCGTGGAACTCGAAGCTCCCGAAAATTCCCACGTGGAAACGCTTTCGGGCCTGATTCAGGCGACGCTCGGCATTATTCCGTCACCGGGTGCAGAAGTCACTATCAAGGGTTACACCTTCCGCGTGCTCAAGATGGACGGCACCCGTATGGAAAAGGTGCTCATGATTTTGCCCGGTAAGGCTAAGGTGAAAAGCGGCAAGGGCGTTCCTCGCACGCAGGCATTCAAGGTCGTGTAGACCTTAAGTGCTCCGCTGTGCGTATGCCGTTTCTCGTCATCCTCGACTGAGTGCACTCCCCGCGTTATCCTCGACTGAGCGCGCACCCTGCGTCATCCTCGACTGAGCGTAGCGAGGGAGGGGATCCATCGAAGAATGCTTCTTCTGGATCCCGTCGCCTCTCCGAGGCTCCAGGATGACTCTGCTGAAAGAGGTTCTTTACTTTTAGGCTCCTGACGCGGCTGAGCGCGCACCCCACGTCATCCTCGACTGAGTTCGCACCCTGCGTCATCCTCGACTGAGCGTAGCGAGGGAGGGGATCCATCGAAAAATGCTTCTTCTGGATCCCGTCGCCTATCCGAGGCTCCAGGATGACTCTGTTGAAAGAGGTTCTTTACTTTTCGGCTTCTGACGCGGCTGAGCGTGCACCCTGCGTCATCCTCGACTGAGCGTAGCGAGGGAGGGAATCCATCGAAAAATGCTTCTTCTGGATCCCGCCGCCTCTCTGAGGCTCCAGGATGACTCAGCTAAAAACGGTTCATTGCTTTGCGGCGATCAATGACGCAGCAGAAAGAATGTCGCCTCTCTAGGCGACAAGGTGATGTCACAAAATTTCTATTGGAATTATTTACAGCAGCGGAAACCGACGTTCGGGTATTGGTTCTGCGGGTAGAAACTGAACTTGTTGTCGGTGCACTTGCTTTCGTTGTTGGTGTTCCAGGCACCGCCAGCGACTAGGTACATGTTCGGGTGATCCTTGCTCGTAGTCGAAGTCCATTCCCAAAGGTTCCCGTTCATGTCGTACATGCCGTACCAGCTGCGGCATTGCTCCTTACGGCCACTGCGCTTGGCGGCCTTGGTGTTGGTGTTGCACTTGCTCTGCTTGTAGCTGTCTCCATAGCTGTAACGCGTGTTGTCCTTGCTCTTGCAGGCGGCCTGCCATTCGGCGAGGCTGCAGAGGTGCTTGCCCTCTTGCTGGCACAGGCTTGCGGCCTGTTCCTGGCTCACCATGTCGCGGGGGAGTTCGTCGGCCTTGTTCGGGTATTCGTAGGCGTCTACGCAAACGGTCTTGCCTCCGAGCGGAACGGGGTAGGCGTTCTTGCCGCAAACGTTGTCGCTGGCCATGTCGTACTTGGCTTCTTCCCAGGCGGAGCGGTTCCCCACGGAGTCCACGGCGTAGAAGAATACGCTTCCGGTCTTGTTGTATTCAATGGCTTTGCCCGCTTCTTGGGCGTGGAGCGTATCGCCAATGGAGAGGAATGTCTTGCACTTGATTTCTTCGCACTTGACCTTGAGCTTGATGGGGGCATAGTAACGGCCTGCGGGCGGTGCAATTTCGGCAACGGGCGGCACCTGGTCGGCAGCACGGATGCTGTCTTGAATGCGCTTCTTTTCGAGAGAGTCGGCTTTGGCTTTTTCGATGACGGCCAAGGAATCGGCGATGCGCTGCAGGCTATCCTGGCGAGCCTTTTCGATGGCGGCGAGACTGTCCTTGATGTGATTCAGGCTGTCGCGCACGTGACGGATGCTGTCGCGGTTCACGTTGTTCTTGAGGGCGGCAAGCGAGTCTGCTACACGCAGGCTATCGGCGAGGCGCAAACTGTCAGCGCTGAGTCTTGCCAGTGAGTCAGCCATACGGATACTGTCGGCGCGGGCCTGTTCCAGGGCGCGGAGGCTATCCAGCGTGTGGCGCCGCTGCATTTCAAGGGCGGTTTCTTGTTCTTTGGCCAGGGCGTCTTGCTTGATCTGGTCCAGGTGACACTGCACAATAAAAAGGGTCACCAGCAAGAGGAACATCAACACGAGAATCGCAATATTCTTTTTCTTGCGTTTATTCTTCAACTGCTCTTCGTTGTTTTTTTCAGTCATAAAATTTTCCTTAGATTCCTCATTCCTCAAAGCGAAGCGACCTCAAACCTCAGTTCCTCGCACCTTCTTCTGCAATTTCGGCCTTAGCCGACTCACGCACGTCGTTAAAGAGTTCGCCCCAGTGGCGGATAATTTCTTGCTTGAGTTCGGCGACGCTGATGTTTCGGCGCAGCGTGTTTCGGTAGGCGATAGAGATGTAGCCCGTTTCTTCGGACACCACGATCACGAGGGCGTCGCATTCGGCGGCGAGAGCCTTGGCGGCGCGGTGACGCATACCGTAGCCCGCTTCTTTTTCGGCGTTACCGGTGGGCATGGGCAAGATACAGCCGGCGGCAATAATGCGCTTGGTGTTCATGATGACTGCACCATCGTGCAAAGCGGAATTCGGGAAGAAGAGGGCGCGCAAAAGTCTAGAACTGATTCGGGCATCCAAGATTTCACCGGTGTCGGCGTAGTTACGCAGGCCCACGCGCTTTTCAAGTACAATCAGGGCACCCGTGTGCGTTTTTGCCAAGTCCTGGCAGGCGCTAGCGATTGTCTTGGTGATTTCGTCGAGGCCGCTCGAATGGAAAAACAGGTTGTGGAAATCGAGCTTACTGGCGGCCTGACCGATACGGGTAAGGGCGCTTCGAATTTCGGGCTGGAAAAGAATCACGAGAGCGATAATACCGAGGGTTGCAAGGTTGCTGATAAGCCACACGACGGTATGGAGTTCCCACCACTGCGCAATAATCCAGGCGAGAATCAAGAGTAATCCACCGAAAATCATCTGGGCGGCGCGGGTTCCGCGGAACAGCAAGAAGATGTAGTAAATGATAATCGAAATCAGGAGCACGTCCAGAATATCTGCCGGACGCACATCGATAATCCCGAATAGCTTAAACAGAATCATGTTCTCAGAGCCTCCAAATAAAGCAGAGATTCCTTGGCCTCTTTCACGTCATGCACGCGAATGCAACTGGCGCCACCGAGTACGGCAACGATTCCCGCTGTAACGGTCGGAATCAGACGGTCGCTATTTTCGAGGCCGGGCATTTTACCAATATAGGACTTGCGCGAGGTCCCGATGAGAACGGGGTAGCCGTCTTTCAGGAATTCTTCGGTGGATTTCATCAAGTCGATGTTGTCCTGCGCGGTTTTCCCGAATCCAATGCCCGGGTCAATGCAAATTTTTTCGCGCTCGACGCCGAGGTCCAAAAGCTTTTTCACCTGCGACAAGAGTTCTTCGCGGACTTCCTGCACCACGTTCGTGTATGGTTTGAAGTCCTGCTGCATGGTGCCGAAGTTCCCGCGGATGTGGTTGAGTACCACGGCGGCCTTGGTGTCAGCGACGGTCTGGAGCATGTTCGGGTCCATGGCGCAGGCGCTGATGTCGTTGATGATGTGTGCGCCGAGTTTCATGGTCTCTGCGGCGACTTTCGCCTTGACCGTATCGACCGAGATGTAGAATTCGCGGGGCTTTCCGCCGCTGCTGTAGCCGCTTTTGGCGAGTTTGGCAAGGCGTTCCACCACGGGGCACACGCGGTCCAGTTCCTCTTGCAGGCTGACTGGTGCGCTTCCTGGACGGCTGCTTTCGCCACCGATGTCTAAGATTTCGGCGCCTTGCTCCAGGAGCATCAGGGCGTGTTCGTAAGCGGCGTCAGGCTTGTTGTGCTTGCCACCGTCAAAGAAACTGTCCGGAGTCACATTCACGATACCCATGATCAGCGGGGTCTTGCAAGGCAGAACCTTGTTGCCGATTTTCCACGGGAGAGAGCGGCTATGATCCAGAACTTCTTTGAACATTACGAATTTTCCTGTTTTGCGTCTTCAGATGATTTCAGCGTTTCGGTATGGGCGTCATTGTTTGCCGGAGTCGTTCCGGCGGCGGGCGCGGGCTTGATTTCGGCTACGGGTGCATCAGTGACCGGTGCTACCGGTGGCTGTTTGCCCGGGTCAGGCGGCGGCGTATTTTCGCGCTTCTTCTTTTCTTCCATTTCTTCGAGCGCCTTGTACTGGCGGCTCTTCTTGGTGCCGGTCAGTTTTTCGCCGGCCATCACGCGGTCAATTTCTTCGCGGTCGAGCACTTCGAATTCAAACAGCGCTTCGGCGAGGTCAATGAGTTTGTCCTTGTTCTCTTCGATGAGTTTCTTGGCGGCCTGGTCCAGACGCTTGATGAGGTTGTTCACCGCGTTGTCGATCTTTTCGGCCATCATTTCGGACATTTCCTTCGGCTTGCTGATTTCGCGACCGAGGAACACTTCGCCGTCGGTGCGGCTGTAGCAGACTGGCCCGATTTCGTCGTCGAAACCCCATTCCGTCACCATCTTGCGGGCAAGTTCGGTAGCGCGCTGGATGTCGTTGCTGGCTCCCGTGCTCTGGTGGTTGAAGAAGATGAGTTCGGCGAGGCGGCCAGACATCATGATCATGATGCGTTCTTCGGCGTATTCGCGGCTGTAGCTCACCTGGTCGCGTTCGGGCAGACTCATGGTCACGCCGAGGGCGCGCCCGCGCGGGATAATCGTAATCTTGTGGAGCGGGTCAGAATGCTTGCACAAAAGCGTCATCAAAGCGTGGCCTGCTTCGTGGTAGGCGGTGTGACGCTTTTCCTCGTCGGTCATCAGGAGTGTGCGGCGCTCGGCACCCATGCTGAGCTTGTCGCGGGCTTCTTCAAAGTCGAGCATCGTGACTTTCTTGTTGTTGAAGCGCGCGGCCAAAAGGGCTGCTTCGTTCACCAGGTTTTCGAGGTCTGCACCTGCAAGTCCGGGGGTTCCCTTGGCTACGGCTTTCACGTCTACGTCGTCGGCCAGCGGCACCTTGCGCTTTTTCAGGTGCACCTTCAAGATTTCTTCGCGGCCCTTGAGGTCGGGGAGTCCCACCACAATCTGGCGGTCAAAGCGGCCCGGGCGGAGCAGTGCCTTGTCGAGCACGTCGGGGCGGTTAGTTGCCGCAATTAAGATGACGCCTTCGTTGGCGGTAAAGCCGTCCATTTCCACCAACAACTGGTTCAAGGTCTGTTCGCGTTCATCGTGACCGCCACCGAGACCTGCTCCACGCTGGCGACCCACGGCGTCGATTTCGTCAATAAACAGAATGCACGGGGCATTCTTCTTGCCGGTTTCAAAGAGGTCGCGCACGCGGCTAGCACCCACGCCCACGAACATTTCTACAAAGTCGGAACCGGACATACTGAAGAACGGCACTCCAGCTTCGCCTGCCACCGCGCGGGCGAGGAGTGTCTTACCGGTACCCGGAGGACCGACGAGTAACGCACCCTTCGGAATGCGTCCGCCGAGGGCATCGAACTTTTTCGGGTCCTTCAGGAATTCCACGAGTTCCTGCAAATCCTGCTTGGCTTCGTCGCAACCGGCCACGTCGTTAAAGGTGGTCTTCTGCTTGCCGTTGAGCTGGCGGGCCTGGCTCTTGCCAAAGCTGAAGGGGCTCTTGCCGCCGCCACCCATCTGGCGGTTCATCATGAAGTAGAAGAATACAATCAAGAGAATCGCGGGGAGGAACGCGATAATCGTGTCGAGCCAGGTGCTGGATTCGTGGATGACCTTGACCTTGACGCCCTTGTACATTTCCCAGGCGGTAATCTGGTCGTTGCTCACTTCGAGCATGTGGCTTTTGAAACGCTTGGTCTTGCCGTTGTCATCGCTAGACTTGGTAAAGCGGGCGAGGGCGCTGCGGTTCTTTTTCGCTTCGGCAATCTCTTCGGGGCTCATCTCGCGCTGGCCCTCGATAATCACGCCGTCGGGGGTCTTTTGCAGAGTGAGTTCGGTAATGACCTTGGTGGAGTCGCCCATCATGGCCAAAAATTCGGTGCGCGTAATGTCCGATTCTCCGTCTTTCCCGGCAAGCGGGAACATGACGAACAACAGGAGAATCATCACCAGTAAAATGATAAAGTTCTTGCTACGGTAAGGGGGCGATTTTTTTTCTTGACTCATAAAATCCTTTTATTCTTTCATTCCGCAAGATACAAATTTTGACGCTGTCTGAACATCTTCAAATTCGCAAACCAAGACGGTTGAGGCCTTTTTGACGATAGAACGCTTGCGGTAAGCGGAGCGTACGGGAATTTTAACATGGGCGGGCTCCGTTTGGCTGTAAAAGAAACCTATTGGAAAGCGGAATCCCAGTTCCGAAAGCCACAAACGGAACATTTCGGAAAGGTCTGCGTCTGCGTGGGAGAGAAAAATTTTGCGGAGAGCCTTCTTGTTCAAAGCGATGATGGTATGAGGTGTGAGGTCGGTCGCTTCGCTCCCTTTGAGGTGTGAGAATGGAGCCGTGTCACCCTGACCCTGAACTTGTTTCAGGGGAAGGGTCTCTTGAAACATCGTGTTGCATTTTTCCATCACTTTCGCATACGCCTTATCGGCAAGTTCTGCAATCCGGCAAAGTTGCCGTGTAGCCCCCGGACAGTTCCGTTCTAAATGGGGGAGCGCTTCGTGCCGGATAAAGTTCCTTGCGAATTTGGTATCGGAATTGCTCTCGTCTTCGCACCACTCAAGATTATTCTCGCGGGCGTAAGCGAGGAGGTCTTCGCGGGTGACGGAAAGGAAGGGCCGATAGAGAGATGGGGTATGGGGTGTGGGGTCGGTCGCTTCGCTCCCTTTGAGGTATGGGGTCGCAACCTTCGGTTGCTTTGGGGTATGGGAGGCTTCGTCTAGAACGCGAACTTCTTGAATCCCGCGTAGGCCGGCGAGGGTTGTGCCGCGGCGGAGGCGCATGTACATGGTTTCTGCCTGGTCGCCTGCATGATGCGCCGTGACAATGACAAGTGAGGGATGAGGTGTGAGGTCGCAGCCTTCGGCTGCTTTGAGGTGTGGGGCCGCAACCTTCGGTTGCTTTGTGGTATGGGGTATGGGGTCGGTCGCTTCGCTCCCTTTGAGGTGTGGGGTGTGCTGTGTGGAGTGTGCTGTGTGGAGTGTGTCATCCTGGAGCCTCGCAGAGGCGATAGGATCCAGAGCAATCTCGACCAGCGCTTTGTACCTGGCGTCTCGTGCGTTTTCTTCCAGCGAGCCTTCTGCATTTTTCAGCGATTCGCCATCCAATTTCTTCAAGAAAAATGGAACGTTATACTTGCGCGCGAAAGCTTCCACAAATGCGGCGTCGCGGTCGGCTGTTCCGACCCGCAGCCCGTGATGCACATGTGCGATTCCCAACCATTCGATGCCAAGCGCTTCGCGGTTTGCAATGAAATAATGCGCGAGGCAAATAGAATCCAGACCGCCCGAAACTGCAAGCAGCAGGCGCTTGAAACCATAATCAAGGATTCGTTTTTTGATGCTTGCAAGTTCGTCGGTAATCATTCTAGTCCGTATAATGTCTGGCGAAAGGCTCGAGAATGTTTTTAGTCTCTTCTGTTACAAGGCTCTTTGTACATTCGTAATATTCTTCGCGGTTATCTAGGCTGAATCCTTCTACAGGACCTTCTTTGTAGTAGTAGGATGAGTCTTCCTTGTCGCCGCGGGCGCTAAGCAGAAAGTCGGCGTTCCCTTCTAGGCACTGTTCCTTTGAAATGGCGCCTAATTGTTCGTGTTTTGTGCAGGTTTTGCCGTTGCTGGAAAATGTTTCGTAGTAATTCATGCCGGTCTTGTCAAACTTGGCAGAACCATCTCTAGTGAAGGTTTGGCTGCCGATAGAAATTTCTGATGCCGAAATGACCTTTATTACCTGGGCTTTTACGAGTGAATCGACAATCAAATCACCGATGTCGAATCCGAGATTATATTCCAAAATATTGCCCAAATTCCATTTATCTTCTTTGCCAGTGGTGCTGCTTAAATCGACTACGGTCGTGTTGTATACGGAATCCTGGGTGATGGTGATAGTTCTTGCAATACCTTCCAGGCCGCCGATAGAGGCGGTGCATTTGATTTCAGTTTCTCCGATAATTCTCTGACAGCCTGTTGCTTTCCATTTTCCATAAATGCCGTTATGTTCGGTACTCAAGGACAATGTTTCAACGTTCTTGTAGGCGTCGTAAAACATCTGTTCATTAGGATCGTCAGATACCATTTTTTTGACAGGTCCTGTCCACATGGAATCTCCGACAATGGTAATCTTGTTTGTGTCGAGAGCCAATGCGTTTTCTTCCCATGCGAAAGTCTTGGTGCCAGAGTGGTAGTTGCAGGATTCTAAACCCTGGTAAAAGAATCCTGTGGTTTCGTCATACCGATATACCATGGCGTAGGTGTAGCCTTCGCCAAAGTCTATGCTAACCGAGGGAGTTGTTGTATTCTCTTTTGATGAAGAAGATTCTTGAGATTCCGAAGAATTGATGCTAGAACTAGAAGCAATTGCTTCGCTAGATGAATAGTTTTCTTCTTGATTGTTAGAAAATGAGTCCTTTGTATTTTGAGATTGCGATGAAGACGACTCGTTTTTCTCTGCAGAAGAGCTGAGAATCGTTTCTTCAGAAGACGATGAAATGTCTTCTGTTGCCGACGAAGAATTGTCATCGCCGCAGGCGATAAGCATAGCACTAGTCATTGCAAATGCAAATAGTTTTTTCATAATGTTCACCTCGTATAAAGCCTTTCCAACATAAATCTAAAAAATTATATTTGTTTGTAAGGAGGCTTCTATGGCTAAAAACAGAGCGAAAGCGGCGGGCAAGGTTGCCGATGCCGCAACGGAAAGCGCAAGAATGCGAACGCTACGCATAGACGGCTCCCAGAACGGAGCCACGTTACGGACAAGAATCGTCCGCGACAAGACCAAGTACTCGAGAACCCTTAAACACAAGAAATCCCTCGCCGACACGGGGGATTTCCCTTTTATACAGGCAGTCGCAGGTTATTTGCCCGTTGCAATCTTGCCGTAAAATTCCTTGACGTCTTCCCAGCGGTAATACGGGGCGGCGGGGCAGTTCTGCAAGGTCCCTGAGCTAGCCGAAGGGCCTTGCGGGTTGCAAGTCACGGGCAGCTTTTGCTCGATTTCGTTGAGCATCACTTTCACTAAAATCGGGGCGCCCTTCTTGCTGGACTTGTAGAATACGAGCTGCACGTTGGCGGCCATCGGGCTGATTTCGTAGTCGCGCCAGACCTTGTGCAGGTTTTCCATGTCGGCGGTTTCGATGCCGGTGTTCTGCGTGCCGTTTTCTAGCTGTAAAAGCGCTGCAAACGGGAAAATCACCGTATCGTGGCCGAAGCGGAGTGTCGCGGTGGTCTTTTTCGCGGGCTTAGCGGCCTTGGCTGTTTTATCTGCTTTGGCTGTGTCTGCGGCGATTACTTTGTCTGCTTCGTCAAGAACATTTTTCAAAAGCGGGCGGGCGTTGTCGAGCCCCTGCTTCTTGGCGAATGGATTGTTGCCGAGAACGCTGTACCACCAGGCGTTTTGCGCATGCCAGCGGGCGGCGAGGTCTTCTTCGGTCCACAAATCGTCAAAGTTGAATTCGATTTCGGGGCTCCCTTGTAGGCTGTTGCCGATTTCATAAATCTTGCTGAAAAGGTCGCCTGCGTCTATATTCTTCTGGATGTAGTTGGAATCATTGAAAATCGCGCGCATCATGCGGGTCGGGTCCACATGGCTGTAAAGCTTTTCGTTTTCTTTTTGCCATGCGGGTGTGTTCGATTCGCCGATGATTTTCCCGAAGTCGAGCGGGCTGATGAAACTCATCAGGTACTTGCCCGATTCCTGGTGAATCTCGACCTTGGGCTTTTGTGCATGCAGTTCTTCGAGGAATGCGGCCATGCTCACGACGCAACGCGCGCTGGTACTGGCGTAGGCTTCTACATAGGCGTCGTTCTTGAACACTTCAGGGAAGTTCTTCACCATGCGTTTCGCAATTCCCTGGTGCTGTGCCACGCCGAGCTGGGTCAAGTCGCCTGCACGTGGGGCGGCGTATTCGTCCAGGTACTTGGCGCGTTCAAGCAGACTCTTGCCGAGGTCCGTGAGCTTGCTTAAGGAATCCGCCTTGGCGAGTGTGTTATACAGGGCGTGGTAATGGTCGGCGGGCTGGTGAAAGCGACTGCCGTGTCTGCCGTAGTGGCTAATGTAGAATGGCTTGTAGCCGGCGGGAGCCTTGGTATATTTGGCTGTCGGAGTGGGGTAGGCGTAATAGTTGCTGCCCATCTGGTGACGGTCTTGGGCAAAGGAAATGCCTGCAAGGAAGAGTACTAGCAGAGTGATGAGTTTATGTGTCATTCTGGAGCGACCGTAGGGAGTGATAGAATCTATGGACCCTATCAGTCCCCTGTCGTTGCACTCCAGGGTCCTTCCAGGGTGACAGGGTAAGGTTAACCTTCGCACGTCTTAAAGAAGCAGCTGCGGGCACCCGTATGGCAAGCGACCTGCGGACCCTGCATGCGCACCTTGAAGAGCAATGCGTCGCTGTCGCAGTCGGCGGCCCATTCCACGACGGTCATCACATTTCCGCTGGTGTCGCCCTTGTGCCAGTATTCCTTGCGGCTACGGCTCCAGAATACCATCTCGCCACATTCGTGGGTGCGGCGGAGCGCTTCTTCGTTCATCCAGGCCATCATGAGTACGTCGCCCTTGTCGGCATCCTGTACGATTGCCGGGGCAAGCTTGACACCGTCTACTTCTACTTCGAATTTGATTTCTTTTATAAGTTCGTCGAATTGCATAGTGAAAATTTAGAAAAAAAAGATTCCGTCGGTCACATTTTACTATCTTTGCCGCCGTCAGGGCCTATCATCCAGGTAGGTTCCTAGTCCGGCTTGATTTAGCCGATAAAGGATTATATAATGGCAAAGAAAGTTCAGGATGCCCTCAAGGACATCATCTCCCTCTGCAAGCGCCGCGGTTTCATTTTCCCCGGCTCCGAAATTTACGATGGCCTCGCCAACACTTGGGACTACGGTCCGTATGGCGTGGAACTGAAGCGCAACATCAAGAATCTCTGGTGGAAGAAGTTCGTGACCAGTCGTCAGGACGTGCTCGGTCTCGACAGCTCTATTCTCTTGAACCCCCGCGTTTGGAAGGCCTCTGGCCACGTGGGCAACTTCTCTGACCCGCTGGTGGACTGCCTCGCTTGCCACGAACGTTTCCGTGCCGACCAGCTTTTGGAAGATAAGCTCGGCGAAGGTTGCTGCGCCGGCAAGAACTTTGACGAAGTCCACCAGATGATGATGGACAACAAGATTGAATGCCCGACCTGCGGCAAGACCGATTGGACCAAGCCCCGCGCATTCAACCTGATGTTCCAGACCGAAATCGGCGTGATCGAAGGCGAAGGCAACAAGGTGTACCTGCGTCCGGAAACGGCTCAGGGTATCTTCGTTGACTTCAAGAACATTGTAGATAACGTCCGCCCGCGCATCCCGTTCGGTGTGGGCCAGATCGGTAAGAGCTTCCGTAACGAAATCACTCCGGGTAACTTCATCTTCCGTACCCGCGAATTCGAACAGATGGAACTGGAATTCTTCTGCGAACCGGGCACCGAACTGGAATGGTACAACTTCTGGCGCAAGTACTGCTTCGACTGGCTCGTGAACGACCTCGGTGTGAACAAGGAAAAGCTCCGCCTCCGCGAACATGCCAAGGAAGAACTTTCCCACTACAGTAACGGCACCACCGACGTGGAATACGAATTCCCGTTCGGTTGGGGCGAACTCTGGGGTATCGCAAGCCGCACGAACTACGACTTGACGCAGCACCAGAACGAATCCAAGGTCAAGCAGGAATACATTGACCCGGTCCAGAACAAGCGCTATATTCCGTACGTGGTGGAACCGTCCCTCGGTGTGGAACGTCTGCTCCTCGTGCTTCTCTGCGACGCTTACGAAGTCGAAAAGCTCGAAAACGACGAACGTACCGTGCTCCATTTCGACCCGAAGATTGCTCCGGTGAAGGTTGCCGTGCTCCCGCTGGTGAAGAAGGGCCAGGTGAAGGCTAAGGCTGAAGAACTCTACCAGAAGCTCCTCAATCGTTGGAATGTGGAATACGACGAAACCCAGTCCATCGGTAAGCGCTACCGCCGTCAGGACGAACTCGGCACGCCGTTCTGCGTGACCGTCGACTTCGACACGGTGGGCGAGGGTGAATCTGATCCGGCAAAGCTGGGCTACGTGACTGTCCGCGAACGCGACTCCATGAAGCAGGAACTGGTGAAGATCGACGAACTCGAAGCTTACCTGTCCGCAAAGCTCGGCTGCTAGTTGAGATGCAAAGGGAACCTCATGGTTTCCTTTGGAATCCTTCCTAGAAGTAGGTAAAAGGGCCCGGAAACGGGTTCTTTTTATATTCTTGATTATCTGGGGTGGCGTATTGAGTCCATATGTCTTGACACGTTCCCGCATTATTGTTATTTATTGAAAAAGCGTTCCACCTTTAAAAAAGGAAGTCCAATGAAAAAACTAGTCTTTGGGTGTCTTGCCGTAGCCACTTCTGTTATGGTTGCTTGTTCCGACGATTCCTCGTCCTCTGATGAACCCCAGGTATCTTGCCTTATGTCGGTTGTCATGGAAGACGAATTGATTCCGTATCTATGCATGCAGGCCCCGGAATCGGCAAAGGATTCCGTTGCAGAAGAGTGCGCTGACTTGACTGAGGGGGGGCTCACCTTGAAAGCCTCCTGGCAAGAAACGGGTTGCGATGCTCAAAACGCTAAGAATACCTGCGAATCCGATGATGGTTCGTCCATTTTCGTTTATGATAAGACTGTGGCCAAGCAAAGCTGCGAAGAATTGCTTGCAGACGATGAAGAAGAGGATGAAGATTTTGACATTGAGGAAGATATTGTCGTGGATAGCACCAAGGTAATGTCTTTCTATAACAAAAAAATGGAGGTGTGCGTAGAGTATAAACTCGCCGCTACATTGAAATCAAGCGTGGTGCAGTTTGCAAGTGATGACAAGGACTTAGAATTTATCGACGGGTGCGCCTCCGTGGAAAAAGAACCTGTGCAAACCTGCGATGACGATAACGGCTTTGATACGATTGTCGTAAATTATTACTCGGATGAAGACAAGGGCAAGACCTGCGAAGAACTAGCCCCCTTTCAAAAAGTCGAAACTAAATAGGAATTCTCTGTGATATGGTAAGGTTTATTTCGCCGTTCTTGCGCATGGCCTTGTTCCTTGTGCTGTTTGCCCTTGTGGCCTGTTCCGATGATTCTTCCAGTTCAGCTAGTTCCGAAGGCGTCGCCCGTTATACGGTCATTATCTATGGCCAGAATGGCGGGGACATGGAAAGGAGTATCGAGGCGACGATGAAAGATGTCAGGGATGTCATCGGAGACGAAAAAGATGTCCGTGTCCTGGTCGTCTATAAATATGGCTTGGATGGCAAAGACTTTGATGGAACCATGGCATACCCCGGACAGTTGCTGTTCTTTGAACTCACGAGGAATACCGACTTGTCTTCCATGAAAGATTCTGTAGCCATTGTAAAGGACTCCATCAAGTTCTATGATCCGGATTACTTGGCTTCAGTGATTAACTACGCACACGACAGCTTGCCTGCTCAGGAATACCTCTTTTTCCTGGAAGCCCATGGGGAGGGATTCAGTTTTGAGAGCGACTACCCAAAATCCGAGCGCGGAAGCCTGGCGAAACAGGCGGTGATGTCCGTGATGGAGGATGAATGGGTTACTTATGGTGAGTATGGTTATAATGAGTCCATGACCATGGAAGAATTCGCCACAGGAATCAAGAAATCAAAGATTCCTCATTTTAAGGCAATTCTTTTCCATAACTGCCTTATGGGAAACCTTGAATCCATGCAGGAAATTTACCCCTATGCAGATTACGTGATGGTGTCGGAACATTCCCTTATGACTTCGCGGGGGGAGCTAATGACCGAAATTGTGGATATATTGACCCATGACGAAGATGGTAAATTTGAAGAAATTGTCAAGGGAGCCTTTGAAAATAGGGATGTGCAGGTGGCCTGGAAAACGGAATATCTCCCCGAGGAACAGAATGGGGATTTCCAGTTCCTGAAAGCAGAAAAGCTGGCGAACTTGACGCCAATCGTGAAAAGGTTGTCTAGCCGCCTTGTTGCTCTTTACGCAGATGAAAAAGTGAGGCCCTCCATAGACTTAGCCGCAGACAAGTGCTACAGGGTGGCGAACATATATTATCTGTACGACATAAGGGACTATGCGCGAAAACTTGCAGAAGAAACCAAGGATGACTCCCTGGTAAAAATTTCGGCAGATTTGGATAACGCGTTTGATTCCATGACGCTTGCACGTATGGAAGCACATTTTGCGAAGGATGCTCCACTGGACCATTTCTCGCTATCCGTAGTTCTGGTAGATAGCGCAACCTACAACAGCGGAATGAGTTTTACTAAAGCAAAAAAGCGAGACTCTTACGAACTGACAACTTTCCACAAAGAATCTGGTTGGGGAAACTGGTTGAATGTGAACGCTCATGCTCCCAAAGGAAATCCCACCGGTCAGGATTTGTTATAAAGAAAAAAAAATCCCGGCTTGGCCGGGAATTTTTGTATGAACCGAAAACCACATCACTATGGGTTCTTTTTTTATCAAAAAAGCTTAGACAATAGAATTAATGCTTTTAGAGATGGTTGCTTTTTTTGAAAATTATTTATATTCCTGTGTATGAGGAAAATACAATTAATCGTTCTATTGTTTTCGTTGACTGCTTTTAGCGAAAAAACAAGATATTTGCCTCAATATCAGCCGGAAACTCAAGTTGACGATGATGTCTTGGCATTTTTAAACCAAGATTCTTTGCGCTTAGAGAATGTTAAACGCTTTGTACGAAACAAAACAACTCGAGACATATTAGGTCGACTTTCTAAGGATACAACTATAAATCCCTATGAAGTTGTTGATTTTTATACGCAAAGTAATGCTAATTTGAAATTTGAAATAAGAAGATTCGTTAATTCTCAGAGTGATGATGTTATTCTTGGCTTTGCTATGAGGTGCGATAATGACTAAAATAAACAAAATCCTTGCGTTGGGGGCGCTGCTGATTTTTTTTGCATGCGATGATTCATCGAATGCAAATGAAGATTCTTCCAGTAAAAATATGGTAGAAGCGGACTCTTCGAATTCGTCTAACAAGGACACGCTTCTGGACGACGATGAACTTCCTGAATGTGAACAATCTTTGCATAATGCAGAGATTGTTGATCCGTTCCTCTTTCAGGAAGAATCAAAAGACACGGTCTGTTTCTATGAGAATTTTGCAATAAAGGACACTATTTGCTGTTTCGGCGAATCGGCAACGTGGCTAGAGCGTGATGAAAATGGAAAGTATATAAATGTGTCCGGAGATTATTCTGTCGGCTTTGATTATGATACTTTGCCGGCTACAGTTGAACCTTCTACAATCCGTCGATGCGGGGCCCGTATAGGGGATGTTCGTTATGGCGCTGTTCGAATCGGTTCGCAGACATGGTTCTCCGAAAATGTTAGGGGCGGGGGGCATTGCTTAAACGACGAAGAAAAAAACTGCAATTTGTTCGGCTCGTTGATGTCTTACGAAAAGGCTATGGATGCTTGTTCTGGAAATTTTCGTTTGCCCACAAAAGCGGACGTCGAAATTTTGTTGCATTCCGTGGGAGCCTCTGTAAAAACAACGTACACAAAGGGTGTATGTGGTGAAGTTCCTAGTGAAAACATCTATTATGATGTTCCATTGTTCTTAAATTCTCAGGATTCGTTGAAAAATAATAACGCTTATGAATTCTCGTTCTATGAGGATGGAGGAATTCTCGAAAGCCAGTTTCCTAGTGAAAATCTAACGTATTCCACGAAAAAAACATGCTTCTTTTTGCAATCAAATGAAGATGCAAATTTCCAAAACGCATTATGCTATGATGCGAATTCGAAAGGCGCGTCTTTGGAACTTCTTAGGAAAGGTGCAGAACTTTATGTACGCTGCATCATGAAATAAATAGGTTGTGAAGTTGAAAAAATTATAAAAGATTCTCTTCGTGGGTTCTTTTTTTGTTCCTTTATATAAATTTTTATGTATATTAAAGTTGTGCGTCTTGTTTTGTGACGTATTGCCTTATGGTTCTCTAAAAGTTTCTAGGAGGAAATATGAAAAAAAGTCTAATGTTGTTAGCGTGTGTGGCGGGTCTTGTGGCTTGTACGGAGCATGATCCTGAATCCGCTGACCTGTTCGGGATTGATCCGGTCTCGATTAAATTGACCGACGGGAAGTTCAAGGACAAGCGCGACGGAAATGAGTATTCTGTGGTCAAGGTCGGCAATCAGCTTTGGATGGCGGAAAACTTGCGCTACGCCGATAGTTCCAAGACGAAGAATCTGAAGGGCAATATCTGGTGCTACGAGAATTCTAAGGACAGCTGCGAAAAGTATGGTCCGCTGTATAGTTGGACGGCCGTGTTGAATCTTGAGTCGAAGTACGCCTCTTCGGAAGCATCTTCGAATTATAGTTACCATCAGAACGATTTCCAGGGAATTTGCCCCGAAAACTGGCGTGTACCTTCGGTGGATGATTGGAATAAACTAAAGTCGTATTTTGAGTCAATCAGCGGTGCCGAGCTGGTCGGTACAGGCATGAAGGCGGTAGATGGCTGGGAACGCGCTGATTCTGCGGCCAAGGCGCTCAATCGTTTCGGCTTTTACGCTCTTCCGGCGGGCCGTAAAAATAGCGAAGACGGCAGCTTTATGAGTTCGGGGAAGTACGCCTACTTCTGGTCGAGTACGCAGATTGACGATGCGACGAGCTACGGCTGGACTCTCCGTTACGACAGAGATTATCTCGAAAGGGGAGAGTATTATAAGGATCACGGGATGTCGCTCCGCTGCGTTTTGTCGGTCAATTATTCCGATGCGAAAATATCGGGTGACCTAGATTCTTCTTACCTCGATAAGATCCCGTTTGATTATGGCGAGCTGGAATACGAGGGCCATACTTACAAGACCATCAATATCGATGCGCAGACCTGGATGGCCGAAAATATGGCCTACAAGACGGATGGCAGCTGGTGTTACAACGACGATGAAAAGAATTGTGACAAGTACGGCCGTCTGTATTCCTTTGATGCCGCAAAGACTGTTTGTCCCGAAGGCTGGCGTCTTCCGACAGCGGTGGAATTTGAGGGCCTTGCGGATTTCGTCAGTTTAGGTAAGATGCTCCGTACCCGCGAAGGCTGGTCCGATAAGGGCGAGGCTGGCATGAACCTGTGGGGCTTCAACGCCTTGCCGGCTGGTGGCCGCGATGCGGGAGATTTCTTTGACTTGACCTTGAGTTCGTATATGTGGAGCGATAATCAGTCGGTTCTTCTGTTGCGCTATTATGACGATGCTATCAGTGTTGAGCCGAAGGAATCGAAGAGTGCGTTCTCGGTTAGGTGCATCAAGGAAAAAGAATAATTGAATGTCATCTTGGAGCCTCATAGAGGCGGCCGGGAGTCATAAATAAAAAGAGGCGGACCCTTTCAGGTTCGCCTTTTATAGATCCCCTCCTTCGCGGAGCTCAGTCGAGGATGACGTGAGGTGCGCGAGCTCACTCGAGGATGACATAAGATGCGCGGGCTCAGTCGAGGATGACGTGAGGTGCGCGAGCTCAGTCGAGGATGACGTGAGGTGCGCGAGCTCAGTCGAGGATGACGTGAGGTGCGCGAGCTCAGTCAGGGATGACGTGGGGCGAATTACTTCTTGAACTTCTTCAAGATAGCTTCGGCCTTGCCGAACTGCTGCTTCACGGACTTGGGGCCCGTTCCGCCTTCGATGTTGCGGCGGGAAACGCTGTATTCGAAGGTGAGCGTCTTCTTCATTTGCTTGACGTTCGGGACGCCGGCGCTTGCCCAGGCCTCATCAGAGAGGTCCGTGAATTCGAGGCTTTGGCGGGCGGCTTCGCCGACCAGGCTACCGACCACGTGGTGGGCATCGCGGAACGGCACGCCGGATTCGACCAGCAAGTCTGCGAGGTCGGTAGCCAGCAGCGCCGGCAGCATCTTCGCATGCATCTTGTCGAAGTTGAAGCGTGCGCTTTCCAAGGCTTCCTTCATCACACGGAGAATCACCTTCACGTTATGGACGGAGTCGAATACCGGTTCCTTGTCTTCTTGCAGGTCGCGGCTGTAGCTCAGCGGGGCACCCTTCACTAGCGTGTAGAGGGCGCTGAAGTTACCGAGCATACGGCCGGACTTTCCGCGGATGAGTTCCATGGAATCCGGGTTCTTCTTCTGCGGCATCATCGAGGATCCGCTAGAGAAGGCGTCGTGCAAGGTGAGGTAGCCGAATTCGCTGGTACTCCAGTTCACAAAGTCTTCGGCGTAGCGGCTCATGGTGTTCGCGATAATCGCGAGGTCGGCTTCGAATTCGAGCATCATATCGCGATGGCTCACGGCGTCGATGCTGTTCGGGGAGACTCCGTTAAATCCCAGTTCCTTCGCGACGAGGGCGCGGTGGTACGGGAAGGCAGAGCCTGCCATGGCACCGCTACCCAGCGGAAGTTCGCTGTGCAGTTCCAGGAAATTGTCGAGGCGTTTCACGTCGCGGCTCACGGCGAAGAACATGCTCATCAGGTAATGGCTAAAGTAGATGGGCTGTGCCTGCTGCAGGTGCGTGTAGCCCGGCATCATCTTGCCGAAGTATTTCTTCGCGAGGTCGAGAACTGTTTCCATCAAAGAAACTTCGAGGGCGCGGATTTCGGCGGCGCGGTGACGCATGTAAAGCTTGAAGTCCGTGCAAACCTGGTCGTTACGGCTGCGGCCCGTGTGAATCTTCTTGCCGAGGGCGCCGATGCGTTCGGTGAGTACCCGTTCCACGGCCATGTGGATGTCTTCGTCAGATTCCTTCCACAGGTTCTTGCCGGCCTTGTAATCCTTGAGGATGCTGGCGAGTCCGTCGCAAATCTTCTTGTATTCCGCCTTGCTGAGCACGCCGGATTCTACCAGGCCCTTGCCGTGGCCGATGCTGCCTTCGATGTCTTCTTCGATGAGTTCGGCGTCGAATTGCAGGCTGAAGCTCAGGTCCACCATGCTCTGTGCCATGCCGCTAGCAAAACGGCCGGTCCACATGTTGGTCTGGGTGCCCTTCTTGGCTGAATTTTCCGATTTCTTTGCGCTAGTCTTTGCCATGTTTTGCCTCGTTAGATTTTAGGGAATGACAACCTAGAAGTTTTGGTCGTTCTGAATCATGGGAGCCTGCTGCACAGGAGCCTGTTGCATGGGGGCTTGCTGCATTTGCGGATTGTTCTGGGCTTGAGCGGCGTTCAGCTGCATACAGTTGATCAGGTTCGTCCTTGTCTTGCCCATGACAAAGCAAGTGGTCTTGCGTTCGCTGTCCTTGATGAACTTGGTCTTGGCGACAAGCTGGCCGTTGACGACGAAATCAAAGGTCCCGTGCTTCATGCCGGCATGGCAGGAACCCATGGCATCGACGCGCTGGCCGAAGTCATCGATAAAATGCCACTGAGCATTCTTGACATGCAGGCCGACGCAGTTGAACGGCGAGTTCTGCTGTTCCAATGTTTGAGCGCGGCTGTAGTTGCCACCGCAAGCGGTGAGAACGGCGGCGATGCTGCCCAGGGCGAGAATCAGGGAAATTTTTTTCATTGTGTTACCTTTTCGTTTTGATGTTCTTTCTCTAAAACTTCTTTCATCTTGTCGGTGAGCAGGATGGCGCTCTTTGACATCGGCATATCCTTGTAGGGGGCAACCGGGATGCTCGGCAAGACCTTGAGATTGTACATGTAGCGTTCGGTCGGGTGGAACTGCAGCATCTTGTCGTGCTTGCGGAGTCCGATTTTTTCGTTACCGCCAAAATAAATCGGTATGACGTCCGCTTCGGCAAAAAGGGCGAAGCGCGCGGCCCCTTTCTTGAATTGCCAGGGTTCGCCCGGCTTGGAGCGAGTGCCTTCGGGGAAGATGATGAGGTTGTTGCCGTCTTCGATCATCGACTTCTTGGCGCGTTCCAGCTGTTCTTCGAAGGGAATGCTGTTCGGAATGTAGAGGTTCCGGATGATAGCCGAAATGCAGGCGTTCTGGACAAGGGCTCCCTTGACGATGCAGTTCGAGTTCGGGATGAGCGAGAAGAGGATCACCACGTCCAGGAGCGAGGGGTGGTTCGCGATGACGACCTTTCCCTTGATTCCTTTCAGCAGTTCGCGGTTCTCGACGCTGAGGCGCATGGCCCCGGTGACTTCGATATACTTGACGAAAAACCTGAAGAACAGGTTTACGAATCGGCGCGAAATCATGTTGAAGCGTTTTTCCGAAAAACCCGCGAGCACGTGGAACAGGGGGAATAGCGATGTCCCGAGGATCAGGCTGCTGATTCCGAAGACCGCAAACGAGGATAGCTTCGAAAGCAGCCGTCGGATGTACTTGATGCGGCGAAGCATTAGCCTAACCTCTGCTTAATGAAGGCGATGGCCTCTTCGGCCGCTGTCTCGAAATTACCTTCGAGTGGAGTCTCGTCGAGTTCGCGGCCACCCTTACTTGCGTCGGTAGTCAGGCGGAGTGCCAGGGCGCATACGGCGTTCGGGTACGGCGTTCCCGCCACGGGAGCGTAGGTCTCGGGAATCTTTTCGTCAGCGAATATAAAGACGCGTTCCGTTTCGGAACCCGCCTTAAGGGCGGCGACGCAGTCCTTGAGGCCTTCGCGGAAAGCAGCCTTCCCGGAGAATACGGCCGAATAACCGGCGGTATTCTTTTCGAGAATCGTTGCGTTCGCGATCGACGCGTTGAAGACGGAGAGGCTGAAGTGCGCAGGCGAGACGTTCCCGGTATCGAGCAGAGCCTGTGAAATTTTAAGCTGCTGCGAAATTTCACCGTACTGCGAGGCGAAGGTCACCTTGCAAGGGGATTGGTCCTTGCTGATGGCGGCATTCACGTAGACAACCATCTTCGACAGCTGGCTCAAGCGTCTGCGCGTAAGCATCGGCACGAACTTCACGTCGGGGAGCGGTTGTTCTTCGCTCGGGATAAAGTACTCGGCACGTTCAATATAAATCATTGTTCCCATGCCCACCTTACGACTACTTGATCCTGAAACGGAGCAGCGAGTAGCTGTTCGGGCCAACGGTATGGTGCGCTTCCTTCAGTTCGAAGCCGGCGATTTCGATGGCGTGCTTCAGTTCTTCGAAGCGGTACATCTTGGAGTTGCCGTTTGCGATGCAGGTGAAGTAGAGCGACGTGGCCTGGAGCGAGTAGGCGGCGGCTTCAAAGCGCTGCTTGTCCCACAGCGGTTCGAGTACGTAGATGTCGGTGTCGGGGGCTGCGGCGGAATGGATCTTCGTGAGAATCTTCGTGATTTCTTCGAGCGAGAAGCAGTCGAGGAACTGGCTCATCCAGACGGCGTTTGCGCCCTTCGGGAATTCGGTGGTCTCGTCGAGCACGTTGCAGGGGATGGTGTCGATGCGGTTCTCGAAACCGGCTGCCTTTGCGTTCTTTTCGGCGACGGCGGTCTGGCCCGGGAGGTCGATGATGGAAACCTTCACGTCCGGGTTGAACTTGCAGCAGGCGATGGCCCACTTGGCGGTGTTGCCGCCGATATCAAAGAGGCGTGCGCAGGGGTTGGAAAAGACGATGGGGAGCGCTTCGGGGAAGGCCAGGTCGGAATAGAAATGGTCAAAGCCGAACCAGCTCTTCTTCTGCTGGTCGGTCAGCTGAGAGAGACCCTGGTACACGGTCTTCCAGTTGCCGAGGTGCTTGAGACCCGCGGGCTTGCCGTCGCGGATAGCTTCCTGCATGTCCTCGGCCCCCAGGTAGCAGATGTCTTCGGAAAAGTCCATGTTGACTTTCGTCATTTCGTCGCTCATCAGGAAAAATCCGATTTTGCCGAGCGTAAGCTTGAGATCATCCTCTTTGGAATCCTTATGAAGCTTGATGGCCCCCATGCCGAGTCCCATTTCAATCAGGACTCCGACGCCGTAGAGAGAAATGCCGAGCTTTTGCGAAAGTTCCGAAACGGTGATTCCCTTCTTGCGGGCGCTGCAGATGGCTTCGAGAATCCCCATGTCTCGGAGGGCCTTTGCGGCGTGGAAGCTGAGGGGGGCAAATGCGATTTTCTGGGCTTCGAACTTGGCGTCCGTAGCCGAAATTTGGTCTTGATAATAGTAGTCGAACATAGAACTCTTTTGTTATTTAGTTTGTTTTGCGCTCAAATTTAGCAAATAATATAAATTTATGTGGTTGACGAAACGGATTTTTTAATCTATTTTTGCGCCCAAATTAAGGGTTAAATATGAACGAATTAAAATCTCGTATCAAAGAAATGATTGTAACGGTGTTGGAACTTGAAGACGTGACCGCAGCCGATATCGTAGACGACGCTCCTCTTTTTGGCGAAAGCGAAAATGGACTCGGGCTTGACTCTATCGATGCTCTGGAACTCGGTATCGCCGTCAAGGAAAACTTCGGCGTGACTTTCTCGGTGGTGAACGAAGAAACGAAGAAGCATTTCTATTCTGTAGATACGCTCGCTGCATATATTTCGGCGAACATGCCTAAATAAGGGAGGATGAAATGGATAAACAAGCGATTTTTGATAAGTTGAAAGCCGCCCTTATCGAAGATTTCGAAATGGACGAAGCCAAGGTGACCCCTGAAGCTCGTCTCTACGAAGATCTCGAACTGGACAGCATTGACGCCGTCGACCTGATCGTGAAGCTTAAGTCTCTCTTGCCGACCAATATCGATCCCGAAGTCTTCAAGACGGTCCGCACCGTTCAGGACGTTGTCGACGCCATTTATAACTTGATCCAGAACGCGGATAAGAAGTAATGAAATCCGTGGCGGGGAAGGTCCTCTTTGCCGCCTTTTCGGTCCTTTACCCGGCTCTCGTTTTTTGTGGCCTTGAATTTTGGGGGCTTTCTCCCCGCCGTTTGAGCTTGATGCTCATCGGCCTTGCTTTTGTGCATTTTTTCAATGTCACGAAGGGTCGTTCCAAGGGGTCGGATGGCTCCCAGGATCGTGCGAATATCGTCAAAAACTTTGCGCTGGTCGCCCTCATGTTTGTATGCGGGGCGATTGCCTTTTTTGCAGACAACGTATTGTTCCTCAAGTTCTACCCTGTACTGGTGAGCTTGAGCCTTTTGGCGTTTTTCTCGTTTACGCTCTGGAAAAAGCCCAGTTTCGTGTTCAGGCTCGCGTGCCTGGGCGACAAGAGCATTCGAACCTCTCCGTCTTGCCGCTTCGTGGAACGCTACTGCGACCGCGTGACACTCGTGTGGTGCGTTTTCTTCGTGGTGAACGCGACAATCGCCTTGGGCACCGCATTGGTGGGTAGCGACCGGATTTGGTCCCTCTACAACGGTTTAATCTCCTATATTTTAATCGGCATTTTGTTTGCCGTTGAATTCATGGTCCGTAAAATGATGCAAAAGAAGATGCAATCCTACATTCCCGTTTGCGATTTGCAGCGGGATAGCCGCCCCGACGGGGCCATCGTCTGTTTCGACGGGGCCTCCGAAAGGACTTGGTCGGAATTCGTTTCCGATGTCTCCAAGGTCCGCCGGTTCCTGGAATCGAGCGAAAACCGTCCGTGGATTCTCCATTGCGAGGACTCCTACTTCTTTATCGTAGCGCTCCTTTCGATGTTGCAGAGCGGCCGCAAGGCGATGGTGACGGCGAACCGCCAGGAAGTCTTTATCAAGGAAATCAAGAAACCCGGATACGGTTTTATCACCGACACTCCCTTTGGCGATGCTTCTGCCGGTGCGGTGCAGATCCAGGACATTTTGAACGGACCCGAAGTCGAGACCTTGTGGAACAGTTTTGACAAGAATGCTGCCGAGATGGTGATGTTTACCTCGGGAACGACGGGCGAGCCGAAATCCGTGCCCAAGCGTTTTTCACAATTTGAAAATGAACTGTATGAACTGGTGAAGGTTTTCGGCGATGACTGGGTGGGCCGCAAGGTCTACAGCACGGTGAACCACCACCACATTTACGGCCTCTTGTTTACGGTGCTACTGCCGACGGCGACGGGGCTTCCGTTCCGTAGACACCGCATCGACTATCCGAGCGAACTCGTTAGCCTGGCCGGTGAAAAGGCGGTAATCGCGTCGAGCCCGGCTTACCTGAAGCGCCTCGCCGCCGATGCCGAAAAGCCGATTGAGTTCAAGTATACACCGATTATTTATTCTTCGGGCGGCCCGCTTCCCGAAGAGGTGGCCCGCAAGTGCGAAGGCATCACGGGCTACTGGACCACAGAAATCTATGGCAGTACCGAGACCGGTGGCATAGCCTACAGGCAGTCCAAGAACGGCCCCATTTGGAAACCGTTTGAAGTCTGCAAGATGAGCATCGGCGAAAACGACTGCCTGAACGTGAAGTCGAGCTACATTCTGGAACCCGAAGGTTTTACGACGGGCGACCTCGTGGAAATCTACGACGACGGGCGTTTCCTGTTGAAGGGCCGCGCCGATTCCATCGTGAAAATCGAGGAAAAGCGAATTTCTCTCCCTGAAGTGGAAAATCGCCTGAAGCAGACGGGCCTGGTGCAGGATGTGCGCGTGGTCCCGATGGTGGGGAGCCGCCAGTACCTTGCCGCGGCGATTGTGCTGAATGCCGAAGGCCGTGAAAAGTTCAAGAACCTGCCGAAACTCGAAATCAACAATTTCTTCAAGAAGCACCTGATGCAGTTCATCGAGAATACGGTGTCGCCCAAGAAGTGGCGCTACCTCGAGGAACTTCCGCAGGATACACAAGGTAAGATCAAGATGCGCGATATCCAGGCATTGTTCGGTATTCCCGAAAGCCCGAATTTTAAGATTCTGAAGATGAAGCGTGAGCCGGGGACGGTGACGCTCAAGCTCGTGTTCCCCGAAACCAGCGATTTCTATAGCGGACATTTCCCGGCGTTCAAGCTGCTTCCTGCGGTTGCGCAGGTGGATATGGTGGTGACGCTTGCTCATGCGCTGCTCGGGACGTCGCAGACCGTGTCGCGAATCCAACGCACCAAGTTCAGCTATCCGATTTTGCCGAACGTTCCCGCGATTCTTGAAATGAGCTACAAGGCCGATGCAGGAAAGGTCGCTTTCTCCTATACGCTCGAAGAAGGCCGAGCCCTTTCGAGTGGAACCCTCGTTATGACGGAGGCTGCCAATGCGTGAGCCCAAGATGAAACCTGAAGATATGAAGTTCTGCGCTATCGTGCCGGTGTATCGTCACGAGGCGACGAGCCGCAAGGTGGCGGAAACGCTGGCCGCCCAGGGACTTTCCGTGATTTTGGTTGACGATGGCAATACTCCCGAAGGTCACGAAATTTTGGTGCAGGTCGCAAACGAAGTCCCGAATACGACTCTCGTGACGCGCGAAAAGAATGGTGGCAAGGGTGCCGCGGTCATCAGCGGCCTCGAAAAGGCCTACGAGATGGGCTTTACGCATGCTCTGCAAATGGATGCCGACGGTCAGCACGACGCGGACGCAATTCCGTTCTTTTTGAAAGCCGCCAAAAAGCACCCGTTCGATTTGGTGGCGGGAATGCCGCAGTACGACGGCTCCGTGCCCAAGGCGCGTGAACAGGGCCGTAAGATTACGAATTTCTGGGTTGCGGTCGAGACTCTTTCCAAGTCTATTCCCGATTCCATGTGCGGGTTCCGCGTGTATCCCGTAGCGAAGGTTTGGCCGGTGGCTAAGAAAATTCGCACGTACCGCATGGGCTTCGATATCGAAATCCTGGTGCGCCTGTCTTGGGCTGGTCTCAAGATGTATTTCTATCCGATCAAGGTGAAGTACCCTGAAGACGGCGTGTCCAATTTCCGCGCCTTTGGCGATAACGTCGAAATTTCCTGGACGCATACCAAGCTCTGCCTCGGCATGCTGATTCGTTCGCCGATAATTCTTGGTCGCCGCCTTTTTAAGAAGAGAAAATGAGCTCCGAGAACGCACAATTACAACAGTGGTACGAAGTAAAGGAAGTGGGCGGAAGCCTGTGGCACTTCCGTTTTATGCTGTGGATAACTTGCCACTTGCCGCTTCGTGTCGTTGAACTGTGTACGGCGGTCGTGTGCTTCTTTTTCTGGATGGGGGCGCGCCCCGTCCGGGAACGTTCAGCGGCCTACCTGAAACGCCTGTCGGCGGTGCAGGGCAAGCGGATGCCCTTCATGGGCACCTACAAGCACGTGCTTTCGTTTGCACTTTCGATGATCGAGAAACTGCTCGGCTGGCGTGGAGCGATCAAGCTGAACCAGGTGGAAACCCAGGGCGACGACCTCGACAAGCTGGTGGAACAGATTGACCGCGGCGAGGGTGCATTCCTGATTTGCTCGCACCTCGGTAACATGGAAATGCTGCGCTCGCTGACGGGCTACGGTGAAATCCATTCGCATAAGGAATTCAAGGTTTTCCCGGTGGTCGACTTCTCGGGAACGTCCAAGTTCAATGCGCTCCTTTTTGAATTGAATCCGGACCTGATGAATTCGGTGCTGGACGCAAACAAGATTGGAGTCGATTCTGCCGTGTGGATGAAGGAACAGATTGCGAAGGGTAACCTGGTGGTGATTGCGGGGGACCGGACCTCGGCGAATTCCACGGACCGGAATGTCGAGATGGATTTCCTGGGCGAGAGGGCGAATTTTCCGGAAGGGGCCTTTACGCTTTCGAGTATTCTGGGTGCCCCGATTTACTTTACGTTTGCCATCCGCAAGCATGACTTTGATATTCGTTCGCCTTACGAGATGCATGTGGTGAAGGCGAAAACCACTTTTGACTGTAGCCGCAAGGAGCGCCCCGAAAGACTTCGGATGCTTGTGCAGGAATACACGCAAATTTTACAGAAATTGTGCCTCAGGCATCCGTACCAGTGGTATAATTTTTACAATTTTTGGAAAAACTCAAAATAAAGGATGTAGAACATGAAGACTGTCGTCATTGGATCAGAAAAATTAACCATCGAACAGGTCGTGGCTATTGCCAAGCGCCAAGTGAATGTCGAGCTGGATTCCTCTGCGGAATTCCAGAAGAAAATCGACGCCGGTGCGGAATTCCTGGACGAAGCTCTCGCTAAACATGGCGGCATTTACGGCGTGACCACGGGTTACGGCGATTCCTGCACGCAGGTGGTGCCGCCCGATCGTTACTATGAACTGCCTATCAACTTGTCGCGTTTCCACGGTTGCGGCATGGGCAACTATTTTGATGAAGAAACGACCCGTGCTATCATGACGGTGCGTCTGAATACCTTGGCTCAAGGTTTCTCGGGTGTGAGCTACGCACTTTTGAAGATTATCATGACGTTCTTGCAGAATGATATCCTGCCGCTTATTCCGCAGGAAGGTTCCGTGGGTGCGAGTGGCGACTTGACTCCGCTCTCTTACCTGGCCGGAGCAGTGATCGGTGAACGTGACGTGCTCTACAAGGGCGAACGCCGTTCTTCCAAGGACGTGATGGCCGAACTCGGTATCACTCCGCACCGTTTCCGCCCGAAGGAAGCGATCGCCATCATGAACGGTACTGCCGTGATGAATGCCGTCGCGTGCATGGCCTTTAGCCGTGCCGAATACCTGGCCGATTTGTCTTGCCGCATCACGGCGATGAATACGATCGCCATGAAGGGCAATGCCTACCATTTTTACGAACGCCTGTTCGCCGTGAAGCCGCACCCGGGTCTCGTGACTGCCGCAAAGAAGATGCGCGATGCGATGAACCTCGAAGTCGAAAAGAACGTGGTCCCTGAAAAGATCCAGGACCCGTATTCTCTGCGTTGCGCTCCGCATATCGTGGGCGTGTTCTACGATTCTGAACCGTTGCTCCGCCAGCTCATTGAAATCGAAATGAACAGCGCAAACGACAACCCGATTGTGGACCCCGAAACAAAGAATATCTTCCACGGTGGTCATTTCTACGGTGGTCATATCTGTCTCGCCATGGATACCCTCAAGAACATTGTCGCTAACTTTGCCGATCTTCTGGACCGTCAGTTGGCCACTGTTGTGGACATCAAGTTCAACCGCAATCTGCCGCCTAACCTCACGGGTAGTCATGAATTTGCTCTCAACCACGGTTTCAAGGCGGTGCAGATCGGCGTCTCTGCTTGGACGGCCGAAGCTCTCCACAATACGATGCCCATGAGCGTGTTCAGCCGTTCCACTGAATGCCACAACCAGGACAAGGTGAGTATGGGTACAATTGCTTCCCGCGACTGTATCCGCGTGATTGAACTCACCGAACAGGTGGCTGCCGCCGTGTTGCTCGCCGCGTCCCAGGCTCTCCACATTCGCCTCGAACGCGGTGAAATCACCGACAAGCGCATCGAAGGAGTCCGCAAGACCTACGACCAGGTGTTCGAGAAGTTCGCTCCGCTTGCTTGCGACCGTCAGCTGGAACCGGACCTCCGCATGACGCTCGAACTGATCCGTGAAAAGCACTACGCCGTTTAATTCGGGGATTCTATGGCTCAGAAGAAACTGAAAGAAACTGTCGAGTTCAAGGTCGAGTTTTACGACGTGGACTCGATGAAGGTGGCGTGGCACGGCAACTACGTGAAATTCATGGAAGTGGCCCGTTGCGCTCTCCTTGCCAAGATCAAGTACGACTACTTCGCCATGGAGGCGATTGGTTTTGCTTGGCCCGTGGTGGACATGCACATCCGCTACTTGCGCCCGATGATTTTCATGCAGCGCATCCGTGCCGAGGTGACTCTCGAGGAATACGAGGTTTGCCTGAAGCTTTCGTACAAGTTCTTTGACGCCGAAAGTGGCACGCTTCTGTGCAAGGCCGAAAGTATGCAGATGGCGGTGGACATGAACAAGCGTGATTCGCTCATGGTGTGTCCGCCGTGCTTTATCGAACGCGTGCGCGAGGCTCTCGCCGCCGAGGAAAACGGATGATGTTGCGGTCGTTGATTAGAGGTTTCGCGGTCATGGCTGTTGCCCTTCCGACTCTTTGGGGATCCGCCCTTGCGGCGGGTTCTGCTTCGGATGTCTTCAAGAAGCCTTTGACCGAGGCCTCTAAACCCGCCTTGCAGCAGTCGCTTTCGGTGCTGACGGCATCTCCGTTGACCATGGGTGATTTCAAGCAGACGCGTACGATCAAGAAGATGAACCGCGAATTTGTTTCGACGGGGTCTTTTGCGATTGACCGCGAAGCGGGAATTGTCTGGGATACAAGGAAGCCGTTCCCGTCGTTCTTGTGGGTGGGGGATAATTCCATTGTCCAGTGGGATGTCGCCCGCGATGCCAAGAAGACGATGAGCGCGAAGGACAATCCGGTATTCGCCGAATTCTCGGGAACCATCCAGTCGGTTTTCTCGGGTAAGTTCGACGAACTCGCTCGCAATTTCGATATCTTCTTCGTGGCAGGGGATTCGTTCTCCGTGGGGCTTGTTCCCAAGGAAAAGGCCGTCGCCCGAGTCATTGCGTCGATTGTCCTTTCGGGCCGAACCGAGCTGGAAAAGGTGACGATTGTCGATGGCGAAGGCAACCAGGTCGTCTATGATTTTTCTGCCCAGGCGCATTTCAAGGACCTTGATTCTGTTGAGGGAGCCTTTAAGGACCTGGCCCTTAAATTTAAGAAAGTGAAAAAGTGAGACCGGCGTCGAAGAAACTTGTCTCGGTGATTATCTGGGCGGCCATCCATGTCGCCCTTATTTCGCTTGGCCTTTTACAGCCTTGGAAGGTGGAATCGGATTTATATTCGGTGCTTCCGGATTCAAGCGAATTCAAGAATGTCAGCGAGGCTGAAAAGGCGCTGAGTGCGCGTTCGATGCGCAACTTCACGGTGCTCGTTGGGCATCGCGATTTCGCGGTGGCGAAATCGGCGGCGGAGGCACTGGAAGCCTCTTTTGCCTCCGATAGTGCCTTCGCCGAAACGCGCCTGTACGTCGACGATTCCGCGATGCAGCGGATGAGCGACTTTTTCTTCGAGTACCGCAACGTGCTGCAGGGGAAACCCGTCCGCGATTTACTTAAGGCGGGACTTAAGGCGGGCGATTCCTCGGCCTTCTCGGCGATTGCCGATATGGCGCGGCAGAAGGTCTACGGGGCTTTCACGATTGCCGACTTGAGTCACCTGGAAGATGACCCCTTTCTGCTCGGAGCAGAATCTTTCGACTACTTTACACTCCATTCGCAGCTGATGGGGGGGCGCTTCACCCTGCGCGACGGTGTGCTCGCCGCCGAAGATTCTTCGGTATCGTATGTGATGTGGAGCGCTGCGCTTTCGCCGACGGTTTCGACGATGGCCTCCGACGGCCATGTGCTCGCTCGCCTAGACCGTGTGCTGGATTCGCTTTGCCTTGTTCATGTGGGGCTCCGCATCGAAAAGTCCGGCGTGCCTTTCCACAGCTACGAAAGCTCCAGGAACGCGCAGTCCGAAGTGGCGTGGATTTCGGGCGTGTCGATTGTCTTGATTCTTCTGCTCCTCTTATGGGCTTTCCGCACGCCGGTTCCGATCGTGTGTACGCTCGTGGCAATCGGCGTTGCTATCTGTGCAGCGCTTTTAGGAACGTGGGCCCTGTTCGGGAGCATTCATGTGTTTACCTTTGTGTTCGGGACGAGCGTGATTGGCGTGAGTATCGATTACGCAATCCACTTCTTTACCGACTGGAAACACGGAACCTCAAAAAAAGGTCTCGATATCCGCCGCCACATTTTCAAGGGGCTCCTGCTCGGTTTCATGACGACCGAACTCAGCTACATTGCGCTTACCTTTGCCGATTTTCCGCTCCTTCGCCAGATGGCCGTCTTTTCGATTGTCGGTCTGGCGAGTTCCTTTGCGACCATCTTGTTGCTGTTCCCGAATCTGCCCATTCCGCAGGGGGACGCTCGTGCCAAATCTATGGCTCCGACAAGAATTCCGGCTTTTATCTTGGATATCTACGATCGCTTCGCTCCTCGTACGGTTGTCGTTGCGGGAATCGTCTTGCTCCTGGCCCTTGTTCCGGGGGTACTGAAGCAGAATATCCATACGGATATGCGCGCCCTGTATGCGATGAGCGAAAATCTCAAGCGTTCCGAGGCGTTGAATGCGCGACTGAACAACTTGGGAATTTCGGCGAACTACTTTATCGTGGAAGGCTCCTCGGAGCAGGAACTTTTGCAGAACGAAGAATCGCTCGTCCGTCGACTCGATTCTGTCCTCGATTTGACCCATGATTCAGTTTCCAGTTCGGTGAAACCGGTGCTGGGCGGTTACCTGGCGACTTCGGCCTACATTCCATCTTTAAAGGTACAGGAAGAAACCTTCGAAGGTATCCGTCGGCTTTATGCGTCTCCCGTTTTCGGCGAACTTCTCCGAGACTTGAACCTTTCCTCTGATTCGGTGCGAGTGCCGGATGCTTCGCCCCATTACCTGACTCCGCAATCGGAAATTCCGGCTTCGTTCAGGAGTATCCTTTCGATGCTCTGGATAGGCGAGGTCAACGGTAAATTTTTCAGCGCCGTTTTCCCGCTCCACGTGGCCGCGGATTTTGCCGTATCTCAATTTGCCGAAGGTATGCCCTTTGTTTACGCGGTGAACAAGATGGATAACGTGAATGCGACCTTGACGGACCTTTCGCGGGTCGCCCTGTTGCTCGTGGCCCTGGCCTACCTTGTCGTTTTTGTCGTGCTGGTCCTGGTTTACGGTTTTGTCCAGGCGCTCAAGGTCATTCGCGCCCCAGTCATTTCCTGCTTTTTTATTGCGGCCGTGTTCGGTTATTGTGGCATTCCGTTCAACTTCTTTGCGATTGTGGGTGTCATTTTGACTCTCGGTATCGGCATCGACTATGCTCTTTTCTTCAAGGAAGGGGGGGCGCGTAACCTGACGACGGCCCTTGCCGTGATGCTTTCGGCCATGACGACGCTGATTTCTTTCGGAAGCCTTTCTTTTAGCAGCTTTGTTCCGGTTGCGACGTTCGGCTTCTCGGTGTTGCTCGGTATTTTGTGCTGCTTCGCCCTGTCGCCATTCAGCAGAAGGTAAAAATTTCTAAATTTGTGGCGCAAAAATGTCGATTTTGAGTGGATTGTATATGATTGAACCTTTTATGTCATTGCGAGGAATGTAATGACAAAACAATCTATACTCGCATTTTTGTTGCTCCTTTTAGTCGCCTGCCACAATGCGCGCCAGGTTCCGGGGACTGCACCCGTCTATTATTCCGATGAGCGCTCCGTATCGCTCCTGCCGACAGCCTCGATGACCGAAAAGCTCGATATGCCGCAACATATCGTGGGGGAATTCCATAAGCCGGACGGTTCGACAGATTCCTTCGAGGCGGATTCTTGGGTGCGTGCAAATGATTCCGTTCTTTCGGTGGTGCTATTTTCTGGATTCGGGACGACTATCGGCGAAATCAGCTACTTCCGCGATTCCGTGAAAGTGGAAAGTTCCCTGATGGATGTCGAAAAGATGAAGGCGGAGTATCTGCTCGCGGATTTCCAGATTTGTTTTTATCCGTTTGAACCGTTGCAGAAGAATTTTGAGCAGGCCGGGTTTGTATTTTCTGAGACCCGTTCCGGTGCCGACAACACCGATTTTGTCCGTACGCTTTCTGAAAATGAAAAGACGATTTTAACGGCGAAAAAGACCGGCGCCGAAATCAGGCTTGTCAATGATTTGCGCGGTTACAGTTACCATATTACGTTAGGGGAGGCAAATTGAGTAGGCCTTTGTTTATTAACGACTTTGCGTTCCACTGTATTTTGGGTGGCAGCAAGGACAGCGTTTTTGATAAGTTAAAGAATGGAGTTCGCGGCGAATTCACCACCTACGATGTAGCGGGTGTCATGCGCCCCGCGGCGACCATCGATCCGTCGTCTTTGGCTCCTGTAGAGGACTCCAAGTTCGACAACCGCGTGAACAGACTTTCGCAGGCTGCGCTTTCCCAGATGGATGCTTCTATCCGCAAGGCGGTCGAAAAGTTCGGTGCAGACCGCATCGGAATTTTTATCGGTTCCTGCGACAACGGTTCCGAAGCTTCGATGAATGCGCTCAGGAGCTTCAAGGAAACGGGGGCGTTCCCCGAAGGTTATGTGCTGGATTACCAGGCCGCTGATTTCCCGGCGCAGTATATCGCCAAGCGTTACGGCATTACGGGGATGCTCTCGGTGCATTCGACGGCGTGTGCCTCCAGTGCGAGTGCCTTTGTTTCTGCACGCAATAACATCTATGCCGGTAACTGCGATGCGGCTATCGTGGGCGGTGTCGATATCGCTTCCCAGTCCGTCATCCTGGGCTTCGCTTCCCTCGAGGCCATGTCCGACAAGCCGACGAATCCGTTCAGCGCGAATCGTACGGGACTTACTCTCGGTGACGCGGCCGCGTTCTTCCTGGTAACCCGCGAAAATCTGCCGGATCTTGCCACTGATTCCTGTAACGGTCTTTCGGTGGTGGGCTTTGGTGAAAGTGCCGATGCCGACCATATTACGGCACCTCGCGCCGATGGCGAAGGCGCCTATCTCGCGATGAAGGCGGCGCTGTCCGATGCGGAACTGGATGCTTCTTCTATCGGCTATGTTAATTTGCATGGAACGGGAACGCGTCTGAACGACTCGATGGAATCGATCGCCGTGAATCGCCTGTTTGGCGAAACAACTCCGGCTAGTTCCACGAAGGCGCTTACGGGGCATACGCTCGGAGCGGCAGGCGCTCTCGAAGCCTCTTTCTGCTGCCTTGCGCTCCAGAACGGGGGAGTTCTCCCGGCGCATCTGTTCGACGGTTGCGAAGACCCGAAACTCCCGAAGGTACACTTGGTCAAACCGGGCGAACAGGCCTCGGCACCTCTCGAGTATTGTATCAGCAACTCCTTTGCCTTTGGCGGTTGCAATGTTTCTCTAGTTATAGCGAAGGAATAGAATAATGGGTACGCCTGAATTTCCGACAAGAGAATTGGTTTCCGAACTGGTTCCGCACAAAGACAAAATGCTTTTGCTCGACCGTGTCAATTCCCATGACCTGGACGAGATTACGATTGAAACCGAAGTGGATATCCACAAGGACTGTATGTTCTTTAAAGAGGACCTGCAGGGAGTCCCTTCGTATGTGGCGTTTGAGTACATGGCCCAGAGCATTTCTGCTTTGTCTGGAATTTATGGGCGTTCGCTCGGTCAAAAGCCCAAGGAAGGCTTTATCATGAGCGTATCCAACTGCAAGATGGCGGTTCCCGTTTTCAAGGCCGGCGATGTGGTGCGCATCCGGGTCCACCAGACGATGCGTGTCGATATGGCCGTGACCTTCGAAGGCAAGGTTTTCGTGGGCGATAATTTGGCTGTATCGGCGTCACTCTGTACGGTCGAAGTGGACGACCCAATGTCAATTTTGAAGATGAACTAGGATTCTTTTACTATATTTGGGCGCGTATGGAAAATAAGAAGTGTGTTTTGATTACAGGTGCAAGCGGTGGCATTGGTGCTGCCATTGCAAAGGCTGTCGCATTGGCGGGTTACGAAGTGGTGGCGCATTACAATAGGAATGCGGCTCCGGTCGAACAGCTCGCAAACGAAATTCGTGAACAGGGTGGTTCTATTCGTCTGCTCCAGTTCAATATCCGTGACCGTGAACAGTGCAAGGCTGTGCTCGAGAAGGATATCGAAGAAAACGGTGTCTATTTTGGTGTCGTAACCAATGCAGGCGTCTGTGCCGATACTGCTTTCCCGGCCATGACCGACGAATACTGGGACAAGGTTATCGATACGAACTTGAACGGCTTTTACAATGTGCTTCACCCGATTGTGATGCCCATGTGCCGCAAGCGTCGTGGCCGCATCGTGACGATTTCGTCTGTTTCTGGCGTTATCGGCAACCGTGGCCAGGTGAACTACAGTGCTTCCAAGGCTGGCCTTATCGGTGCGACCAAGGCTTTGGCGACCGAACTTGCAAGCCGTGGAATTACGGTAAACAGCGTTGCTCCGGGCGTCATCGAAACCGAGATGATCAAGGATGCTCCGCTCGATATGATTTTGCCCGCCATTCCGATGAAGCGCGTGGGTAAGCCCGAAGAAGTGGCTGCCACGGTCGTGTTCCTGCTTTCGGAAGGGGCTGCCTACATCACCCGTCAGGTGATTTCTGTTAATGGGGGACTTGCTTAATGCGTCGTGTTGTTGTTACGGGTGGATCCTGTATATCTTCGCTTGGTTTTGATGCTGAAACTGCTATTGAAAGTCTGAAGGGCCTTAAGAACCGAGTCGTTCGTATGGACGCCTGGGATATCTATAAGCAGATGAATACCCGTCTTGCCGCCCCTATTCTGGAGCCTCTGCCGCCGTATCCGCGTAAAAAGATTCGTGGTGCGGGTCGCGTGGCCGTGATGGGCTTGGCTTCTGCGGACAAGGCTATTGAAGTGGCCGGTTTAACGAACGAGACCGCTTTGATGAAGTCCGGTCGCATGGGTGTCGCTTTCGGCTCCTCGATGGGTAGTATCGACCCGTTGCTCGAGTTCTTCTCGATGCTCAAGACCTACGACTGTTCCAAGATTACCGCGACGACATACATCCGCGCCATGCCGCAGACCTGTGCCGTGAATATCAGCGTGGTTCTTGGCCTTACGGGTCGCCTGGTCACGACGAATACGGCGTGCTCCAGCGGAAGCCTCGCTATCGGTCAGGCCTACGAACTCATCAAGTACGGCAAGCAGGATGTGATGATTGCAGGCGGTGCCGATGAACTGGATCCGACTGAATCCGCTGTGTTCGATACTTTGTTTGCGACAAGCACCAAGAATGACCATCCGGAACTTTCTCCTGCTGCCTACGACAAGGACCGCGACGGTCTGGTGATTGGCGAAGGTGCGGGAGCCCTGGTTCTCGAAGAATATGAACATGCCAAGGCCCGTGGTGCAAAAATCTATGCAGAATTGGTCGGTTTCGGTTCCAATACTGACGGTGAACACATCACGCAGCCCAAGAAAGAAACCATGCAGCAGGCTCTCGAATTGGCGATTGAAGATTCGGGACTTTCAGCCGATGCAGTCGGTTACGTGAATGGTCACGGTACGGCAACCCACCACGGCGATATTGCCGAAAGCTGGGCTACATACAATGCGCTTAAGCAGCGTGCGGTTCCCCTTTCCAGCCTCAAGAGCTATGTCGGTCATACGCTTGGAGCTTGCGGTGGAATCGAGGCCTGGCTTGCCATCAATATGATGAACCGAGGCTGGTTCAGCCCGAACCTCAATTTGAGAAACGTGGACCCCGAATGTGCTCCGCTGGACTACATTACGGGCTCCGGACGCGAAATGGACGTAGAATACATCATGTCCAATAACTTCGCTTTCGGCGGAATTAATACGTCGCTCATTTTCAAGCGCGTGTAATTCCTGCTTAGGTTTAAATTGAAAAATGCTCCGGGAGAAATCTCGGAGCGTTTTCGTTTGTATATAAAATGCCTAAGGTCGAATTCAAAAAACCGAGTTCCGAAATAGGAAATTCTAAACTTACTAGTGTCCCGGGAACTTGGTGAGCGATTCTACCCGGTAACCCTTGAGTGCTTCGCGCCCGTGTAAGTCCAAAAGCTCAATTACAAATGCGAAGAATTCCACTTTTCCCCCTAATTTTTCAATGAGAGTCGCGGCTGCTTTGGCTGTCCCTCCGGTCGCTAGCAGGTCATCAACAACAAGGACTCGCGCACCCGGCTTTATGGAGTCCTTGTGAATCTCCATGCAAGCTTTCCCGTATTCCAGGTCATATTCCACACTGACGGTTTCGCGGGGGAGTTTTCCTTTTTTACGTTCCGGCACAAACGGCTTGTGAAAATGTTCTGCAATGGAGACTCCGAAGAGAAATCCGCGAGCCTCAAGCCCGACAACCACGTCAAAATCGACGTTTTCAAGCATCTTGTAGAACGCATTGAGTGTGAGCCTTAGACCGTCGGCGTCGCCAAGAATTCCCGTGACATCGCGAAAAAGGATCCCCGGCTTCGGAAAATCTGGAACAGAAATAATATAGTCTTCAATTCGTTTCATAATGGCGTCCTATTTCCAACTGTCTACAGCCTACTTAAAATTCCTTCCACAGTCGCAATTATCTTGTCCCTTTCGCCGCACCAGTCGGGGGCGATGAGCATATCGCTCGGACTTTCTCCGCTAAAGCGTTCGATAGCGGTTTCAAAACCGATAATCTTGATCATCTCGGCGACCGCTTCGCAGTACTCTTCAAAATTTAGGAGCTTGATTTCACCGTTGGCGTAATCCTGCGCCATCACGGTGCCCGCTACAATGTGCAGCGGGTGGATCTTGACCGCGGCGAGTTTCAAGTCGCGAACCACTTGGGCGGTATGCTTGAAATCTTCCATGGTCTCGCCGGGCAGCCCCACGATCACGTGCGTGGTGACGGTAAGTCCCGCTGCCTGGCAGCGCTTGACGGCTTCTTCGAATTCGGCGAGGGTATGCCTGCGGTTGATGGCGGCGAGCGTCAAGTCGTTTGCGGTTTGCAGGCCGATTTCCACGATAATCGGCTTTTTGCGATTGAGTTCGGCTAGGTAAGCGACCTTGTCGTCTTCGAGGCAGTCCGGGCGCGTGCCGATGGCAAGGCCTGCAATTTCTTTATGCTTGATAATCGGGTCGATGATTCCCTTTAGGTGTTCGAGCGGGGCGTGCGTGTTCGTGTACGGCTGCAAGTAGGCCAAAATACCTGCGTTCGGGTATTTTTCGCGGAGTCTCGGCACGAACTTGTCGAGCTGCTCCTGAATCGAAACCTTCGCCTGGTCAAATACTGGACTGAAACTCCTGTTATTGCAGTAGCTGCAACCCGAAAAACTCTTGGTGCCGTCCAGGTTCGGACAACTCATGCCGCCGTTCAGCGGGAGCTTGCGCACCTTCAGGTAATTCGGGAAAATCTTCAGTAGCAAATCGCGGTACGGAGTGTAATGCATAAGCAAAAGATAGTAAACGGCAGGCCGGGGCGTTGCGGACTGGCGATGTTTTTCTAAATTAGAATCCAAGGTGAAAATGATGCGAAAATTCCTCCTCCCAATCCTTATCGCGTTTTACGCGCTCGCCCTGGTTTCTTGCGAAAGCAAGCAGGCGATAATCCCCAATAAAGTCCACAGCATTAACGATCTCGGCCACAAGAAAGTGGGCGTGCAAATCGGCAACACCGCCGACATTTATGCGTCTGATTTCGGCGGTGATACTGCGAAAATCGACGTGGACCGTTACACGAAACTTGCCGATGCCATCCAGGCGCTCAAGCAGGGGAAAATCGACGCGGTCTTGAGTGACGATCAGCCCGCCAAGGCGTTCGTGCGAGAAAATCCGTCGCTTCGCATTCTGGACGAAGTCTTTGTCGAAGAAATGTACGCGGGGGTTGTCGCGAAGGGCAAAGAGGCTTTGCTCGATTCCGTGAACCAGGCGCTCGCTGCCATGAAACAGGACGGCGTCTACGATTCTCTCTTTAATACCTACATCTACCGCACCGGCAACTACCATTATCAAAAGAAGGTGACCGAAGGCCCGAAACTCGTGCTTTCGACCAATGCCCAGTTCCCGCCGTACGAATACTACGAAAATGCAAAAATTGTCGGCCTCGATATCGAAATCGTGAACTACATTGCCGACTACCTGAACCGTACCGTCGAAATCCAGGACATCGAATTTGACGCGATAATCAATGCGGTTTCTTCGGGCAAGGCGGATGTCGGCTTCGCGGGCTTTACCGTGACCGAAGAACGCAAGAAGTCCATCAACTTCACGACCCCGTATACGCTCTCGAAGATTGTCGTGATTGTCCGCGGCGACGAGGCGGTGGAAAACGACGAGAGCTTTGCCGAACATTTCCGCAAGAACTTCGTGAAGGATTCACGTTGGAAGTTTATTGCTCTTGGCCTCCGCAACACGCTCATCATTTCGCTCTTTGCTGCGCTGCTCGGCATTCTGATTGGCTTTATCGTGGCGCAGATCCGCACCGGCAACGAATTCAACGGTCGCTACAAGGTGCTGAACGCGCTTGCTAAAGTCTACCTCGCCGTGATTCGCGGAACGCCGATGATGATCCAGCTGCTCATCATCTATTACATCGTATTCTCGTCGGTGAACGTGAACAAGATTCTCGTGGCGATTGTCGCATTCGGCGTGAATTCGGGGGCGTACGTTTCCGAAATTATCCGTAGCGGCATCAAGGGCGTAGACCCTGGCCAAATTGAGGCGGGGCGCAGTCTCGGACTCAAGTTCCGCACGATTCTTTACAGCATCGTCTACCCGCAGGCGTTCAAGAACTCGCTCCCTGCGCTTACCAACGAATTTATTACGCTTATCAAGGAAACGTCCATTTGCGGCTACATTGGCCTGATGGACTTGACGCGCGGCGGAGACATTATCCGTAGCATGACCTACGAGGCGATGCTCCCGCTCCTTGCCGTGGCTGCCATTTACTTTGTCATTGTTGCCGGGCTTTCGGCCTGTGTTGCAAAGCTTGAAAAGAGGTTGAAGAAAAATGAACGCTAATGCAGAAACTTTAATCCAGGTCAAGGACCTTTGCAAATCTTACGGCGACAAGCAGATTCTCAAGGGAATTTCGCTTGACATTTATCGCGGCGACGTGATTGCGGTTATCGGGCCTTCGGGTTGCGGCAAGTCTACATTCCTCCGCCAGCTAAATTTGCTTGAAACTCCGACTAGCGGCGACATTTTGTTGGACGGCAAGAGCATCTTAGTGAAGGGCTTTTCGAAGCCTGACGTTCGCAAGCGCGTGGGCATGGTGTTCCAGCAGTTTAACTTGTTCAAGAATATGACTGCCCTCAAGAACATCATGTTCGCTCCGATGAAATTGGGGCTCATGACTAAGGCCGAGGCGGAAAAACGAGCGAAGGAACTCTTGGACCGTATCGGTCTCTTGGATAGGGCAGATCATTATCCGGCGCAGCTCTCCGGCGGCCAGCAGCAGCGTGTGGCGATTGCCCGCGCCATGGCCATGCAGCCCGAGGTAATCCTGTTCGACGAACCCACCAGTGCCCTGGACCCTGAAATGGTCGGCGAAGTCCTCAAGATCATGAAGGACCTGGCCAAATCTGGCATGACGATGGTCGTGGTGACGCACGAAATGAGCTTTGCCCGCGAGGTCGCTAACCGCGTGCTGTTCTTTGCCGACGGCTACGTCAAGGAAGATGGCTCCCCCGAAGAAATCTTCGACAATCCGAAAGACGCCCGCCTCAAGGAATTCCTCTCGGCACTGAAGAAATAGGGCTATACAATCGGGAACATCATACGTGTCCAGAGGGCGTCATCTAGATCGCGTCTTGAATCGACAACAGCCAAGACTTTGACGCGGTTTTCTTCTTTGCGATAAAAAATTCTCCAGGGGCTTACAACGAGTTCCCGGAATCCGTTGATTTGCAAATATTCTAATTCCGCAGGAATTTTGCCCAAATCTGGAAACTTTTCAAGGACTTGGCATTCCTTTTTTATTCTAGCAAGCGAGTCTTTTGCGTTTTTGGGGCTACTTGTTGCAATATGCAAGATGATGGACTTCAAGTCGAGAGATGCCGATTCGGACCATTCTACAATGATTTTCTTAGAGGGCATTTAGTTCTTTCTCCAAGGAATCAAAGAGGTCTTTTTGATTGATTGTTTTTCCTTTTGAAAATTCGGCTTCGCTTTGAGCGAAAAGCTTAAACAACTTTAAGCCGTCCTGCATCATTTGGAATGTCTCGGTATCGAGGATTACGCCGCGAGCTTCACCGTTTTGCGTGACGATGTAGGGTGCACGAGTGTCATTTACATGGTCTAGCACTTTTGCAGCGTTTGCCTTAATGTAAGAAATCGGCTTGATATTTTTATAGGTCGGCATAAAACCTCGCGTAAGACTGAATTCGGTATTAAATATAGTCTTTCGTTGGGGGTAATGCAAGTGATAATTCTATTTACTCTCGCACAATCTTGACAGCCGCAAGTTCCTTGCCGGTTTCCAGGTGGTGTACGCTGAATCGCGGGGGAGTGGTGGAGCCTTCGCCGGAGGTCTCGTAAATTCCGAAGGTCGGCGGGTTTCCGCCCTTGGGTAGGCTCGTGGAGCCCGGGTTCAGGCAGTAGACTCCGTCGGCGTTTTTTTCGGCGGTAAAAATGTGCGTGTGGCCCGAAAAATAGACGTCGGCCTTGTAGTGACTGAACAGGTACGGGTCGTAGAGGTGACCGTGGCTCAAGAAGAGTTTTAGGCCGCCTTCTTCGATTTCGGCATAGTCGGCAAGGCACGGGAATCCCAGCACCATCTGGTCCACTTCGGCGTCGCAGTTGCCGCGCACCGCGGTAATTTTCTCCTTGAGCGGGCTCAAGAGTTCGACAACTCCTTGCGGATTGTGCCCGCCCGGCAGCGGGTTCCGCGGCCCGTGATAAAGAAGGTCGCCCAATAGGAAAATGCGGTCGCATTTGAGCTTGTCGAGGTAAGAAAGCGCCATCTTGCAGGCGAACGCAGAACCGTGGATATCAGAAAGAACTAGAGTGCGCATAGGATAATTCAGAATTCGGAATTCGGAGCTCGGAGATGATTGCAATATAGTTAAAATAGGGTAGGTGGGCGAAATAGAAATAGGTATATTTGATGCAATGAGCGTTTACTACCACCTTCCCGGACTGTTCGAATTTTACGACTTGTATAAGGCATTCTTGCCGCTGTTCCGCGAGCATCGGGAATACTTTTACGAGTGGTGCGAAATCGGTTCCATTTATGGTGCGCCCAGCGATTGCCTTTGGGGTGGTGGCCGCGTCGGTTTTGGCGATGCGGAGCCCGAGGCCGTTGTCGCTCTCACCAAGGAATACGGCATTTCGGCGCGCCTGACCTTCAGCAATTCCTTGCTTCGCGAAGAACATCTTGCCGACAAGAAATGCAACGCCTTGTGTGCCCTGTTCGAGAAAAATGGGTCGGCCCCGAGCGGCGTCATCATTCATTCGGATTTGTTGCTCGATTACATTAAGGCGAAGTATCCGGGATTCTATTTCGTGTCGTCCACGACGAAGGTGTTGGCGGATTTCACCCAATTCGAGGGTGAACTGAACCGCGACGAATTTAGTTACGTGGTGCCGGATTTCAGACTCAATAAGCAATTCGCCAAACTCAACGCGCTAACGCCCGCACAAAAGCCGAAAGTCGAGTTCCTGTGCAATGAATGCTGCTGGTTCGGCTGCCAAGACCGCAAAAAGTGCTACGAGAACGTGAGCCTGAAAAACCTCGGCGAAAACTGCGAGGACCACGTTTGCGCCTCTCCGAACGTCCAAAGGGGTTACCGATTCTCCGATGCCATGAAAAATCCCGGATTCATCGGAATCAGTGACTTTCAGAACGTGTACGCCCCGCAAGGATTCCGCCACTTTAAAATCGAAGGCCGCAGCCTCGGCAGCGCCGTCATCCTGGAATTTCTGCTCTATTACATGACCAAGCCGGAACACCAGCTCCAAGTCCGCGAAGAAATCTACCTCGACAGTTCGCTGGACTTGTTTTGAGCAGGCGGACAAAGATATCACGTGTCCATGCCTAGTAACTGTAGGTAGTTCCGTTTGCCGTAAAGGAATCGATGGATTTGAACGACATTGCCCCTGACCATGTAAAACATCAGGTAGTTGTCAATGGGAATGACCCTGTAGCCGACGAGTTTCAGCAGCGGATCTTGGTGGACGGGATAGGTGAACGGATGCGCTTTCAACAGCCTGACCTGTTCAAGAAACTTCTCGAAGATTGAATTTGATGAAGTCTTGAGAACGTTTGTAAAATATGATTTGATTTCGTTGAGGTCTTTTTGCGCCGAAGGCGTGATAACGACTTCGTACTTTTTAGCCATTCATTAAATCCTTCAAGAATTTTTCGGCATCGGCGCATTCCGCACCGCGTTCCACTTCGGAAATGGCTTCGGCAAGTTTTGAATAAAGTTCCAGCTGGGCCATCTGCTTTTCGTAGCATTCGATGGACATCACGACCATGTCGCCCACGCCATTCTTGGTCAAATACATGGGCTCGTCGTACTTGTGTACGGTTTCCGCGACGCTCGTGAAGTTGTTGCGCAAGTCTGAAATTGGACGGATATTCGGCATGATAGCCTCCTTTATTATGATAATATAATATCATAATTATGATATGTCAATAGGACTCTGCCCTTAAGAACCCGAAACGAAAAGTAATCTTTTTGAAGGGTTTTTGGCTTGTTAATTGTGCCTTGGCAAATAAATATTTGCCAGCATATCCTGTTATTGCTTACGAAGATGCCTTTGGTGGCGGCTGCCAAGCAATGGTTCAAACTTCGGTAGCACAAGCAACGGAGTATTCAAATTTACTTGTAGCAAATGGTTTTAATTTAGATCGTATAAGCAATCCTAGTCAAGAAGTAAAGAATTTTTTTTAGAAGTCACTGTTAAAGAAGTATTAATTATGCCTAAATCCATTCTCTTTTGGTCCGACATATATGGGGAACAGAAAATCAAAAAGTAGCTGCATAAGCGCCACCTGATTTTACTTGGAGCGCTGTTTGCTAAACGCACCTTTTCCAGATGGAAAAGGAGATGCCCGATCAAGTCGGGCATGACAAATTAGTGGCAAAACAGTTCGCTTTAAGGCGGAAGCTTTCCCCTGCTATTTTAAATATATTCGAGCGCTAACTTGGAAAAAGCTTGCTTTTTGTCGAAGAATAATGTATATTTATAATAGACAGGGTGGCAGAGCATCCACCTGAGAAAAAAAGAAAGCTCGAAATGATGACAGGGTGGTAGAGCGACCACCTGAGAAAAAAAGAAAGCTCATTAGATGAAGTCGTTTTTATATATCCATATAAAAGCGGCTTCTTTTTTTGTCAAAAAAGGAAAACATGAAAAAAGAAAACATACCCAAGGTTATGCTGCTATCGCCGTTGTTTTACGAGCGTTATGCAGATAATACCGAAATTCTTGTGAAGGAAAACCGCCCTTATTTGGTGTTGCTAGTGGAATACCGTTCCTTTAGATTTGCTATTCCATTTAGGTCGAATATCCAGCATACACATGCATATAAATTTGAAAGTGAAAATTCCAAAAGGACATCGTCTGGGCTAGATTTTAGTAAAAGTGTCATTATTTTTAATGATGATGAAATTGGAATGCCTGCGCATATCGATTCACGAGAACATACGGAAATCATGAAGCGCTATATATTTATTGTGGAAAAATTTCAAAAGTATATTGATGATTTTATAGAGGGCTTGAAAAAAGAGCCTTTGCCACCCAAATACAGGTTTTCTTCGTTGACTTACTACCGCGGTTGGTTGTTAAAAGGGAAGTAGTGTAGCTTATTTTTTCCGTTTTTCGGCTTTTTGGGGCGTTTTTTCATTGTCTGAAACACGAAAAAGTGCTATATTTGATGCGTAAAAATCTAATTACCTTAAAAGGAAGGTTAAATCATGGCTAGAAAGAAGATTGCACTTGTTGGTGCTGGTCAAATCGGTGGTACAATGGCTCTCGTGCTCGCTCAGAAGAATCTTGGCGACGTCGTTCTCATCGACATTCCGCAGACTCAGGGCATGCCGAAGGGCAAGGCTCTCGATATCATGGAAGGCCGCTCTGTCATCAACTCTTCCGTGGATCTTCAGGGTTCTACCGACTACTCCGCCATCAAGGGCGCAGACGTCGTGATCGTGACCGCCGGTTTCCCGCGTATGCCGGGCATGAGCCGTGACGACCTCCTGGACAAGAACTGCGGCGTGATCAAGACCGTTGCCGAAGCCATCAAGGAAAACGCTCCGGATGCATTCGTCATCGTGATCACCAACCCGCTGGACGCCATGGTCTACAACATGCAGAAGCAGTCCGGTCTCCCGGCCAACAAGGTCATCGGTATGGCTGGCGTGCTTGACTCTGCCCGTCTCGCTTGCTTCGTCGCAGACGAACTCGGCGTTTCCGTCGAAGACGTGAAGGCCCTCGTGATGGGCGGCCACGGCGACACCATGGTTTCCATCATGGAATGCGTGTCTGTTGGCGGTATCCCGGTTTCTCAGCTCATGAGCAAGGAAAAGTTCGCCGAACTCGCCAAGCGTACCGCCGGTGCCGGTGGCGAAATCGTGAACCTCCTCGGCCGCGGCTCTGCCTTCTACAGCCCGGCAACCTCCGCCATCCACATGGCCGAAGCCTACCTCCTCGACAAGAAGAGCGTGTTCTCTTGCGCTGCCAAGCTGAACGGTGAATACGGCGTGAAGGGCCTCTACTGCGGCGTGCCGGTCGTGGTCGGTGCAAACGGTGTCGAGAAGATTCTCGAAGTCAAGATGAGCGACGAAGAAAAGGCCGCCTTCGAAAAGTCCGTCGAGGCTTGCAAGAAGAACGCCGAATGGGTCGACGCACATACGTAATAGGTAATAGAGTGTAACGCTCGCTCTCTGCTCCCTTGTCATTGCGAGCGAAGCGTGGCAATCTCAATTTGCTAAAAAATCCCTCGGTTTACGCCGAGGGATTTTTTTGCTTAAATTAGATGAAACTTTTGGCGGGTCTGTTTTCAAACGGGTGTTTTGCTTTTTTCGCCGGCGATTTCGCGGACGAGTTTTGGTACAAGGTAACCGGGTAACTTGGTGCGGATTTCTGCAATCAGCTTGCGAGCTTCGTCATCGCCAACTTCGAAGTGTGCGACACCGTTGGCGTGGTCCAGCTGGTGCAAGTAATAGGGGAGTACACCTTGTTCAAAAAGCTTGCGGCAGAGGTTGTTTAGTTTGTCTGCATCGTCGCTAATTCCTCGCAATAGCACGCTTTGGTTCAAGAGCGTCCAGCCGCTAAAACGCAACTGAGCAAAAACAGTTGCCGATTCCTCGTCGAGTTCGTCGGCGTGGTCCACATGTGACACCAATACGCAGCTAAATCTGGCGGGCAATTCACGCAGCAGTTCAAAATGCTGCATTACCAGGTCCGGCCGCATCACGGGGAGGCGCGTATGGATTCTGAGCGTCGTTACCGAGGCGTGCATGGCAATCGCCTCGATCAGCTCGCGGAAGGCGCCGGGACCAAGCGTCAGCGGGTCGCCACCCGAAAGGATTACTTCCCAGACGTCGCTGTGGGTATCGAGCCAGTGGCTCACCTGGCGCGCCACGTCGGGAATGTTCTGGAAAGGGTAGTTCTTGCGGAAACAGAATCGGCAACGGGCACCGCAGGTGGCGGTCGAGACAATCAGGGCGCGCTGGTCGTATTTCTGGATGACACAGTCGGATTTTCCGGCAGGCAGGTCGCCCACGGGGTCGTCTACAAAACCCTCGACTTTGTTAAGTTCGTCCTTGGTCGGTAAAATTTCGCGCAACAGGGCCGCTGGGTCGTTAGCCTTTTTTATGAGGTCGGCATAATGCCTAGAACAAAGGAACGGAAACTTGGGGTTCAGGTCGAGGTTTGCCAGGGCTGTCGTCTTGGCGATGGTGGTCGCCAGATCGGTACCTAAATACTCCAAAAAGTCAGGAATTTGTGTGAAAACTTTAACTGCTGCGTCCATTATATTGCTAAATTTAGAATCAAAATCAACAAGAGGATAATATGGGTACTGTAAGCACCAACGAATTCCGCAAGAAACTTAAAATCATGGTTGATGGTCAGCCGTACGAAATCATCGAAAACCAGTTCGTGAAGCCGGGTAAGGGCCAGGCCTTTAACCGCGTTCGCATCAAGAACTTGGTGACCGGCCGCACCCTCGAACGCACCTGGAAGAGTGGCGATACGGTTGAAGAAGCCGACGTGACCTTCACCGAAATGACTTACCTCTACAATGACGGTTCTACTTGGTATTTCTTGAACAACGAAACTCAGGAAACTGAAGAAATCTCCAAGGAAGCTCTCAATGGCTGCGAAGTTTGGCTCCTCGATGGCGCTACTGTCGAAGTCACTTGGTGGAAGGACCCGAAGACTCAGGCTACGCTTCCGATCGAAGTGATTCCGCCTACCTTCGTTGACCTCATGATCATCGACGCTCCTCCGGCAGTCCAGGGCAACACCAGCGGTAACGTGATGCGTGAATGCACCGTCGAAACCGGCGCCAAGGTGATGATTCCGCTGTTCATCGAAAACAACACCAAGATCCGCGTGGATACCCGCGACGGTTCTTACCTCGAACGCGCGAAGTAATAAGACCGAACCGGCTAAACACTCCAGAATCCTTACTCTGGAGCCGGTTCTCTCGCGAACACGCCTGGTTAATACCAGGCGTTTTTCGCTCACGGTAATTTTCACTTTGTCATGCGCCCCTGCGACGGGGCTTTTTGTTTTGTCTTCATTGACAATCTGTCTATAGAATAAGGGCGCCGGGGGCGCCTTTTGTGTTTTTTTCAGGATAATTTTAAGATGGATGTTTGAAAAAGAAGGGTTGTCATGAGATTTTTAAACAAATTCTCTGGTTTCGTGCCTGCTGCATGTATTGCTGCGGGTTTGTTGTCGTTTGGAGCAATTCAGGCGAATGCCGCTCCGGACCCGAATTTCCACATCTATATCGCGTACGGCCAGTCCAACATGGGCGGCACTGCCGATGCCCAGAGCGCCGATAAGGCTGAAAACCCGCGTTTCAAGATTTTTGCGACGCAAAAGTGCAGCGGCAAGGGCCGCAACACCATCGGTGAGGTTTACCCAGCGGTACCTTCGCTCTTCAACTGCGGCAACACGATTTCCATTGCCGACTGGTTCGGGCGTACGATGGCCGACAGCATGCCTGACGTGACCATCGGGATTATCCCGGTCGCGGTGGGCGGTGCGAGCATCAAGCTCTTCGACCAGGACCAGTACGCAAGCTACCTCTCTACGGCGGAGGATTGGCTGAAGAACTACGCGAAGGAATACGCGAGCGACGGCAACGTCACCAAGACGATTATCGATATCGCGAAGAAGGCTCAACAGGTGGGCGTCATCAAGGGGTTCATCTTCCATCAGGGCGAAACGGACGGCGGCTACCCGGACTGGCCGAAAATCGTGAAGAAGACCCGCGACGATATCCTCAAGGCGCTTGACATGAGTTCCGATACAGTTCCCTTCGTGGCGGGCGAGCTCCTGCGTGAAGGTTGCTGCTATTCCGACCGCGTGTCGAAACTCCCGAATACGATGGACAATACTTACTACGCGTCGTCCGAGAATCTCGGCGGCAACGGTGTTGACCGCTACCATTTCAACCATGATGCCTACGTGGAATTCGGCAAGCGCTATGCCGAACAGATGCTCAAGGCAATAAACCGCGCTCCGGTGGTTCCCGAACCGCAAAAGCCCTTCAAGGGTAAGCCGTTTGAAATTCCGGGCAAAATCGAGGCGGAAGACTTCGATGTTCCGGGTGTCGGCTCGGGCAACGATTCCTACAGCGAAAACGATTCCGAGGACCACGGCGGCACCAATTACCGCGAAGGGACGGGCGTTGACATTTACAAGAAGGCGACGGGCTACATCGTGGGCTACAACCAGGAAGGCGAATGGCTCGAATACACCGTGAACGTCAAGGAAACGGGCGAATATTCCTTTTACGCGTCGGTCGCATCCGCAAACGAGACTTCGGGCTTCCAGATGTCGCTTGACGGCAAGAACATCACCGACGTGATCTCTGTCCCGAAAAATGAAGGCGAGGACAACTACGACGACTACAACAAGGTGCGGGCGACGGTGAACCTCCCTGCGGGCGAACACATATTGCGCTTTACGGTAACCGGTTCCTGGATGGACGTGGATTACTTCCAGTTCGGAGAGGATGAAGTCGTTTGCGTTGATGAATGCACAGCCTTTGTAAAGCCCGCGCTATCGCATGCGACCGGAGCTGAAAACTACCGCATTTTCGACATGAACGGCAACTATCTGGGAACGGTGCGGGCCTCTGGAAAGCAGGAACTCCGCGCCAGTGCGAAAGTCCTCGTGAAAAACGGCGGCACGTTCATCGCAAAATCCCGCACAGGCTCCACGACGATACAGATAAAATAATTACCGCCAAGCACACCGAAGGTGTGCCCACGCAAATAAACCGCACAACCCCGAGGAACAAGATTTGGGCAATGCGGTTTATTAAGTGTCGGGAGGATTTTAGGGAGGGTGAACCCCTCCCTAGTTGTTTAGAGCGTTCCTGAACACCCGGGCGACTTCTTCTGGGTTGTCGCTTTTTAGCCAGCTGAGCGTCTCGGTGCCGCGGTAGCTCCACGCGAAAATGTTGTCGATACCTGCGGCGCGACTTTCCTCGACGGCGATGGCGAGGTCGTTCTCGCGGCCGGCCTCGATCTGGTACGCCTTGATCCACATCTGCACGGCCTTGCCGTACTTGGTGGCGACATCCACGAGCTTCTTGGCGGTCTCGGCGTATTTTTCGCGGACCCATTCCTCGGTGGCGCCGCGTTCCCAGTACGGGTCGCTGGCCACTTCGTCTACGCTTTCAAGGCCTGCAACGCGGCTCCAGTCGTCGAGCCCCGCGGGAAACCACGGCGGAAGCATGCACACGCAGTTGCGCTTGCCGCGGGCGTGAACATCTTCGGTCATTTCTTTCAGAAAATCAATCAGGCTGTCCTCGCGGAAATTTTTCACGTCGTTGGTAAGTTCGGCGGGCATCTCGTAGCCGAAACGAGCGCGGAACAACTCGCGGCATTTTTCGCAGCGGCAACTCCAGTTCTGTAGCCCGCCTTTCTCAAAATAAAAATGCGGCTCGTCCCAGAAGATAGTGCTCACCTTCGTGGCGCAAACGGATTCAATCCACTTGTGCATATAGGCTCGGAATTCAGGGTGGTTCGGGCAGGCGGCCACCTTCGGCTTGCCGTCGAGTGCCACCTGGCATAAGTCGTGGTTGCGAGCGGTGAGTTCCGAATACGCTTCGCCGCCAAATACGCGGCCCACACCCCACGGGTTTACGTAGACCGTCAGACCCAAGTCTGCGGACTTGTCCACGATTTCCTTCATGGTGCCGTAGTAATACTGTTGGTCTTCTTCGCTCCAGGTATGGAGCACTGCGTTAAAACCCGCTGCCTTGACGTCCTGCATATCGGCAAGAACATGCTTAGGCGAGCGCACACCAAAATAACTTACGCCTTTAATCATATTGAAAAGTTAGGAATTCGGAGTTCGGATTTCAGAGTTGTTTTTTTTAAAACAATCTTTTTAGGAATTTTTGATTAATAATTCCGAAATCAGAATTCTGAAATCTGAATTAGTTATTTGCCCATTGGGGAGATCCGCTCTTGAGCAGCACCTGTTCCAGGGTGCAGTACCATTCCTCTTCGCGTACCGGTTTGCGGACCCAGTAGTAGTTTTCGTCGCTTTCCGGAAGTGGCATGTTGTCGGGAACGAGTTCCACGATCCACGATTCGGGGATTCCGTCGTGCAGGAGCTTGCTGAACTTGAGGTTCTGCTCGCACGGCTTGTCGGAATGGTCCAAAATAATCAAGGCGGGGGACTGACCGATAATCAGGGCCGATTCCAGAAGATTTGTGGCGTCTTCGATGGAATTGCAGCTGTACATCGTGGAATCTTCTGCCAGGTCTCCGTGCTCCAACAGCCAACGGAAAGTCCATTGGCTCAACCGGTCCAGACTGCCGGGAGAAGACGGGGCTATAAAGAAGATGTGTCCCATGGCCTAAAAGATAGGTAATTCTCGCGAGTTGTGGATAGATTTTTTCGAGTTTTTCAAAAAATATTTTTTATCCTAAAGAAATTCTCATCTTGTCAACAATTTGTCTCCACGATGTGCTTTTTTACTGGCTTCGTTTATTTCTACTTCAACCAGTTTGTGAACTTGAATACGTTTTTTACTAAATTAGCGCACGGAACATAAAAGTCCTACTTAGGAGTGAGATATGAGCGCTATGAAATATTCTTTTGCGGCTGGAGCCGCTGTTGTCGCGATGCTTACGGCATGCGGCGACGAGGTAACCGAAGTGACCAACGTGGACGAGAAGGCTTCTCTCGACATTGTCGAAAAATACAAGGAACTGCCGGAGTGCGAAGAGTCCATTTACGGCTCCTTGGTTTATGCAGCCGATTCTTCGCAAGTATATGCCTGTACTTCGGACGGCTGGGGTTCGCTCAAGGGAGAAAAGGGCGACACGGGCGCCAAGGGAGACGATGGCAAGGCCGGTGAAAACGGCACCAACGGTACTAACGGAACAAACGGTAAAGATGGCGATGACGGTAAGGACGGTGCGTCCTGCACGGCGACGGCACTCGAGGACGGTTCCGGCATTGAGGTAAAGTGCGACGGCAAGGTCGTCGGCACTATCAAAAACGGAACGGACGGTGCTAAGGGCGCCGATGGAACTAACGGAACGAATGGAAAAGACGGTGAGGATGGTAAGGATGGCGAGTCCTGCACGACAAAGCCTGTTGAAAACGGTATTGAAGTGAGCTGCCCGGGGGCTGAACCGGTTGTAATTACGAACGGCGACAAGGGAGAAAACGGCAAGAGCGCTTACGAGCTTTCGGGAACGGACAAGACGCTGGAAGAATGGCTCGCCTCGCTGAAGGGTGATAACGGGGAATCGTGCACGGCGACCGCGCTCCAGGACGGTTCCGGCATTGAGGTGATGTGCGGCGGCAAGACCGTGGGAACCATCACGAACGGAAAAGATGGTGAAGATGGCACGAGCTGCGATATCGTAAGCGACGAGGGCGGAGTCGTTACGATTCAATGCGGCGAAGGCGAAAATGCCAAGACCACAAAACTCTATAAGGCCATGTGCGGTGCTGATCCGTTTGATCCGGCGGACAAGTTCTGCTTTAAGGAAAATTTGTATGACCTGTGCAATGGCGAAAAGTACGACACTGAAACTCAGTTCTGTGCCAAGTTCAATGACGATGCGAAAACGGAACAGCTTTACAAGATGGTGACTATCGCTCCGGAAGGAACGGATTACAGCGAGACCTGGATGGCCGAGAACCTGAACTACAAAACGGAGAACAGCTGGTGTGGTGGCGGAAGTGAAGCAACGGAAGGCGATTGTTCTGTTTACGGTCGCCTGTACACCTGGGCTGCGGCGTTCGGGAAGACCGAAGAGGAGTGCGGTAATGGAGGAAAATGCAATCTGGGCGATGGTAATGTACAAGGCGTTTGCCCCGAAGGCTGGCACCTGCCAAGCCGAGATGAATGGGAAAAGTTGATTGTTGCCGTGGATGATAACATTACAGAATATACTGATAAAAACGTTGCGGGCCAGTTCCTCAGGTCCAAGACTGGCGGGAAGGAGCCTAGTGGCATCAACAACGAGGATGCTTTCGGCTTTTCCGCGTTGCCCGCAGGCTACAAGGAGGATGGCCGTTACCGCTACGAAGGCTACGCCGCGTACATCTGGAGTTCTTCTGAGAACAATGGCTACAGCGCGCACTACATATACTTGCACTTCAAGTACGAGGTTACGTACCTGGCCACCTGCGCCAAGTATTACGGGTTTTCAGTTCGTTGTCTCAAGGATAAACCAGCCGAGTGATGCGGTCGCCAAGTTTACTTGAGCGACCATTTCCGAGGCGCAGTGGTCTGCGCTACGCAGTAGCGCCATGACTAGCAGTGAGGCGAACCCTGCACGGAATTGCTAGCATTTCCGTATAGGTGAGCCGAGCAGCGAGGGACTCCGTAGGAGTCCCCTAGGTGACGCAAGCCGACGGCGGCAAATATTAACCCGTCATTAAATTCCTATTTTTAGTGTATGTTCCCCGACGTACCTGAATTCAAGTTCATTGATTCGTTGTTGAAAGGCGCCGCTGAATTTAAGCACGACGCTCCGCAGCGCCGCGGCTGGCTCGGCGTGGGCGATGACTGCGCCATCTTTGACGGTTGGCTTGTGACCAAGGACTTGTCGGTCGAAAATACGCATTTCAGACTGGACTGGTCGACTCCCGAACAGGCTGTCGAAAAGCATATTGTTTCTAATGTGTCAGACATTTCGGCGATGGGTGGAATTCCGAAACTTGCCCTGCTAGGTTTGTGCTTGAACAGGAACTGGTCCGTTGAAACCCGCAACCGCGTGCAGGCCGCCCTTTCGCAGGGCTTTGCCAAACGTGGAATCGCCTTGATTGGCGGCGACACCGTGGTGGGCGAGGTGGGGATGTTCTCGACGACGCTTTTGGGAGTACTCGGCGACGCATCACCAGACGCCTCATCAGGCGCGTCACCCGACGGTGCGTTTGAGTTTCCGCGTCCCCTTTTGCGTTCGGCGGTCAAACCGGGGAATAATTTATTTGTAAACGGGACTCTCGGCAAGTCCGGGGCGGGGCTCTGGCTCCTGATGAACCACCCCGAAGCGGCATCCGAATTCCCCAAGCTGGTGGAATACCATCTTTCTCCGCAGATTTGTGAATCGGCGGGGGCCGAACTGATTCGTTTGGGAGCCTATGGCGCGGCGATGGACATTAGCGATGGTCTTTCTTCGGAGTTGAACCATCTGGCAGTTGCTTCGGGGGTGAACCTGCAAATCGAGGAATCCTTGCTTCCGATTGACGCGGAAGTCCTTCGCCTGTGTGATAGATATCACCTTGATCCTCTTGATTTTGCATTAAATGGGGGCGAAGAATACGAACTTCTGTTTGCAAATTCATGCCCAAATAGTATATTTGAAGAAAATGTTCGATTAGGCAAGGTGTGTAGAATAGGGAATGCGCTAGAAAAGTCTGGTGCACCTGAAGTTTGCATGCTGCGTCAAGATGGAGAGTTTTTGCCCGTACCCCCGCGGGCGTGGTCGCATATATGATGAACAATAACAAGATGAACCTTGGCCAGTTGTTGCTTCGTCAGGGAGTCCTCGACGAAGACCAGTTGGCCCACGCCATGGCCGAACATAAACGTACCGGTCTCATGCTCAGTAAGATTCTGGTGCGCCTTGGCATGGTGAGCGAAGAAACGCTAACGAACATCCTCGGGTCGCAGATGCAGTCTTCGACCAAGATGCGTATCGGTGAAATGCTCCTCGCTCAAGGGTACATTACGCAGGAGCAGCTAGACAAGGCTCTTGAAACCCAGAAAACTTCGGGTAAGCGCCTTGGCCGTACATTGGTGGACCTGGGCTACATGCCCGAGGAACGCCTTGTTGAAATTCTTTCGAGGCAGTTCGAAGTTCCGTATGTAAAGCTCGACAATTTCAATATTGACCCGAACGCCTATACCTTCTTGCCCGAAGATATGTGCAAGCAGTACAAGGTGGTGCCACTGTTCGTGCAGAAGGGTGAAGATGAACGCCGCCAGGTTCGCTCCGTGATGACGATTGCCATGACGGACCCGACCAACATGCGCACGATCAGCATCGTGAAGTTCAAGGTCCGTATGGATGTTGACGTGGTGATGGCGTCCGAAGCCGACGTGATGAAGGCGATTGAACGCGTGTTCGCCGGTCACGGTCCTGCCGAGGAATCCTTGGCCGACTTGATCAGCGAATCCAAGGACAGCGATGAACTGGAAACGGTGGAACGCGGTCAGGGTGGTAACGACGAACCCGAACTGAGTGACGAAGAAGGTCGTCAGGTGGTGAAGATCGTGACGACGCTGATTCACGAAGCCATTGCCCGTAAGGCCTCCGATATTCACCTGGAACCGCAGGAAACCTTCCTCAAGCTGCGTTACCGTATTGACGGTGACCTGCAGGTGATGTCCCCGATTCCGGCTCGTTTGATGCCGCAGATTCTTTCGCGTATCAAGCTCCTTTCGAAGATGGATATTGCCGAAAAACGTAAACCGTTGGACGGCCGCTTTACCGTGCGTTACAAGGGTTCCGAAGTGGACCTTCGTGTGAGCTCGTTCCCGATTTCATTGCGTAAGCGCGGTGTTTGCGAAAAGATCGTTATGCGTATCTTGAACCCGAACTCCGGTCAGTTCCCGCTGAAGGATATGGGTTTTAACCCGCGCGTACTCAAGCAGTTTATCGATGCGATTAATGCTCCTAACGGTATTGTGCTGGTGACCGGTCCTACCGGTTCCGGTAAGTCTACCACGCTTTATGCTTCTATTCGAGAAATTTTGGATTCCACCATCAACATCTCTACGATGGAAGACCCGGTGGAATTGAATATTGACGGTGTGAACCAAGGACAAATTAACAACGCCGCGGGCTTTACCTTTGCGGCGGGCATCCGCGCCCTCTTGCGTCAGGACCCGGACGTGATTATGATCGGTGAAATGCGTGACCAGGAAACTTCGTCCATGGCTATCGAAGCTGCTTTGACGGGTCACTTGGTCTTCAGTACGCTCCATACCAACGATGCTGCCGGCGCATTCCCGCGTTTGCTCGAAATGGGCCTGGAACCCTTCCTTGTGTCTACCGCCATCAAGGGCGTGCTTGCCCAACGTCTTGTGCGCCGTATCTGTAAGTACTGTAAGGAACCTGTCGAAATTTCGCAGGCCATGCGCGACGAATTCCACTTGACTCCCGATATGCAGTTCTACCACGGCAAGGGTTGCGACAAGTGCGATGGTTCGGGCTACAAGGGCCGTTGCGGTATTTACGAGTTCCTGGTGCCGAACGAAACCGTGCGTAACCTTATCATCAAGCGTTCTTCGGGCGATGTCATCAAACGCGCCGCCATCCAGGAATGCGGCATGATTACCTTGCGTATGGACGGTATCCAGAAGGCGTTGAACGGCCATACCACGCTCGAACAGGCCATTGGCGCTTCGACTGCCGACGACTAGTTTCGTTTTTAAGTTGAATGTGAAAATGCCCCGGAATTTTTCCGGGGCATTCTCTGTTAATTTTTGAGCAGTTTATTTGACCTCGATCATCGGGCTCGTTTCGCTGAGCAAGTAGGTCCATTCCTCACGAATCTTGTTGTATTCAGCCGGGTCGGCGTAGAGAGCGAAGGTGGTCCACTTGATGCTGTTCTTGCCGTCGTAATTTTTCTCGAAACTCACGTAATCCGGTTCGCGATTCAGCTTCTTGGGGCCGGTAATCTTGACCGTCTTGCCGTTCGCTGCTGTGACACTTAATTTGTATGCAAACTGCGTTTCGTGCGGCATGCGAATCGGGTGGTGACGCTTCGATACCTTCGGGAGCTTGAACAGGCTGCGTTCCCACACGTTCGGGAATCGTCCCTTGAGTTCGGAGCCGCCCTGGCCAAAGTAGCCCTTGGAGGCGTAAGTCACAATCAGGGCGAGCGGCTTGTTGAATTCGGCCAAGTTCTCGATGCGGATGTTTCCGATGCTTACGTCGGGGATACCCGAAGCGAGGAAGTCTTCCATCAGCTTTTCCTGTTCCTTGGCGTCGCGGCCAAAGAAGCGGTTACGCATCACGCTTGCGAACTTGCCCTGCAGCGAAATCGAGTCGCGGAATTCGCAGGCGCCGTCGTTTCCGATAAACAGGCGGTGTTCAATACCGATTTGGTGTTCCTGATTGTCTTCCAAAATCGGCGTGGTGACCACGTGGCTGCTGTCGTCGTTGATGACGAGTGCGACTTTGCCTTCCATGTCGAGCGGTACAGGGCGATCGTTGCCGGTCTTGTCGGTAGCATCGACCCAGCGTTCGGTGATTTGACCCTGCGCCGGAATGTAGAGAATCATGTGGTTGAACTGCTGAATCGTCGGGAGGCCGGCAAAGCCTTCTTCGGTCAGGTGGATGGCGGTGAGGTAGCTCTTGATGCCTACGGCTTCGAGCATTTCCTTGAGCAAAAGCGCCATGTCCTTGCAGTCGCCCTGGTGTTTTTTCAGCGTGACTTCGGCGGTTTGCGGAATCAGGCTGTGTCCGCCGAATCGAATGTCGCGGTAGCGAATATCGTGGCGTACAAAGTTCACGATGGCCTTGACGGCGTTGTCGTTTGCCTTGCTGCCGCGGACTTCGCGGGCTTTTTCACGCACGCTCACGGCCTGCTTGAACTGGTGCTTGATCAGGTTCTGGTAATCTTCGCCCACGTTCTTCCATTCCTGCTTGCCGGTAAGCATCAGGCCTGCGCCAAAGTCGCGGTACACGGGCATGTAAAGTTCCTTGCGGATAATGACCGGGTTTTCGATCTTCCATTCGATGCCGCCCTTGATGGCCTTCTTTTCGAGCGGGCCGTATTCTTCGGTCACAAAACGGGAGGTGTCGGCGTAAATGCGGAAGCTGGACTGGCCTACGGGAACGTCCTTGCTGCTCACGAAGTCGGTGTAGGGGATCATGCCCTTATTTTCGATGTTGGTGCGGCTGAACTGCAGGTAAATAAAGTCGCCCGGCTCCAGTTCCGAGAGCGGGAAATGCGCCGTCTGCGATTCGTTCTGGCCGCCGATTTCGGTGGCGTAGGTAATGTAGGCGCCATTCAGGTTCGCCTTCTGCTTCAGGTTCCAGTTGCTGTCGTAGACTTCGAGGGCGTTCAGGTAAATGCGGTCGAATCCCGGCAAGAAGTCGAAAGTGAATTCGCGATAGATGGCGGCGCCGCGAATGTCGAGGATTTCCATGAGCATTTCGTCGGTGCGGACCCAGTTTGCGCCCTTTTCGGCTTTCAAGGTCTGCTTGTTGTAATGCACCACGGCGGGAAAATCGCCTTCGGTGCCTTGCTTCTTGGCGCTTTCGCTGAGGAGACCCTTCAGGTTCTTGGTGCGTTCTTCTACCGGCGTAATTGGCTTTTGCAGCGTGCGGTTGTCTGCCTTGCCGAGGAATGCCTTCGTGGCGGAGAGGAAACTCTTGGCGTCTTCGTTATCGGGCTTTAAGGCGAGTGCCTTGGTGAGCGACTTTTCGGCGCCGCGGTAGTTGCGGCTGTAGAATAGAATCTTGCCCTGCGTGGTCCAAATCTTGTAGTCGTTACGGTCCTTGGCCAAGGTTTCTTCGCTAATGGCGCGGGCTTCTTCGTAGCGGCCAAGGAACATGAGGGCATCCATCAAGGTGCTTCCGAGTTCCACGCTCATACCAAAGCGGCGGCGCACCTGGTAAAGAATGTCGACGGCTTCGGCGTACTGGTCAAGGCCCATGTAAGTCTTTGCGAGGTAGACGCCCAGGCGGCTGCTCGGCTGCGTGTCGTAAAGGCGTTGCACGACCACCAGCGACTGGTTTCGCTGACCGAGGCCCCAGAGGGCGTCGCTCAAGTTGATCACGTATTCCGGATTGTTCGGCGTGTAGCGGAGGGCTGCTTCGGCGCATTCGCGGGCGCGGCCGTAGTCGAACAGGGCTTCGTACATTTCGCCCAAAATTGAGAGCAGTTTGCCGTTCTTTTGCACCAGTTCGCGCTGGCTTTCAAAGTGGCTGATGCCCGGGCCGTAAAGTTCCTTCATCTGGTACACGAATCCGCAGTTGATCAGGTAGAGAGGCTCTTCGAGGTCCATGCGGTTCGCGCGTTCAAAGTAGCTGAGCGCCACCAGCGGCTGGTTTTCGAGCAGGCGCAGAATGCCCACCTGGCTCATGATGGCGGCGTTGAACTTGGCGAGTTTCTTGGCGGATTCGGGGTCGGCGGCTGCGTTTTTGGAGGCCGGATTTTCGCCCACGGTCAGGCCTTCGATACCGTGTTGCATGACCTTGGCGTACTTTTTCTTGTTCACGCCTTGGGTCCAGCTCACGATCAAGATTCCGCGGCCGTCGTCATAGAAATAGCGGCCTGTGTAGTAGAAGTCGAACTTGTTGACTACGTGAGTCAGGCTAAAGTCCTGTGCGTAGCGGTCGCCGACCTTTTGGCGGTGCATTTCAAGTGTGGGATTGTTGGGGTCGACACCCAGGCGCACGAGCAATACCTTGAACAAATCCTGCGAATTGACGGCGTCGCTTTCTACAGTCGCGCCGTAAACGAACAGCGAAACGTCTTCGGCCTTGTTGCTAAGCACCAGGTCCGGGTCGTCGTTCTGGCGGGCGATTCCTGTCCAGTGATGCCAGAGGGTGTCTTTGACTGCCCAAGTGTAGCCGAGTGTGGGGGAGTCAAAGCTTTGCACGTTGTTCGGCGAAAGTTCCGGGCCTTCGCTTGCAGCAGTTTCGCGCATGCTGAAGTTCGCGAAGAATTCCTTCCATTCGTTCTTGAGTTCGCCCGGCTGGAGCGGCGTGTCGGTGGCAGAAAGTGTGAGCGTGTACACGCGGCTCCCGGCGCCTGTCACAAAGCCGACGGCCTCGTAGGGGCTGTCGTAGCGCTTGCCCGCCACGTCAAAGAATACGCCTGTACCGCCGAAATTTTCTTCGGGGTAGGTCTCGGCGAGAGTCGCCTTCTTGCCGCTGCTTTCAAAAGCCTGCATTTCCATCTGGGCGCGGTCCATGAGTCGCATGGGTTCGCCCTTCGGAAGTTCGATTTCGACCAGGACCGCGCGGCGTCCCGTGCTGGCGTTGTAAAATTCGTAGGGGACGCCGCTCTCGTGGGCGCCGCTCTCGTCGCCCACAAGCGCCCAGTCTCCAGAGCCTCCCTGCGGCAAAATGAAGTTGAATCCGTCGGAGCTGAAAGCTCTTGCGGAATTAGGTCCTTGAGCTTGCCGAAGGGCCTTGTTACTTGACCTGTCCGCATTCTGCGACGAGCCTTCGTCAAAATAGTCGTCGGTGTAGCTGGATCCGCCGTCGCTCTCGTCTGCTGCTGGCTGCGGTTCAGTTTCAGTCAGCGGCTTTCCGTTACCGGCGCAAGAAATTAAAGATGCAACAACTAACAGCCCAAACAGCGGGGCGCAAAAATTGGGAATACGACCAAATTTTTTAAACAAAGAATTGCTCATGACAACAAAAATAAAAAAACGAAAAGCTGTAGCCCAACGATTATATGTTCCAATGTGGAATATGGATTCCTCAATGTAAAAATATGGCAATCTTTTTCTATAATTGAATGTATCTAAGAAGGAATATATTTGGTTATGATTTCGATCCGGCATTTGAAAAAAGTGTATCCCAACGTAACTCCGCTTGTAGATGTGAATGCAGAAATTCACCGAGGCGAGGTTATTTCCATTATAGGCCCTTCGGGAACTGGTAAATCGACACTTCTTCGCTGCATCAATAGGCTGGAAAACCCGACTTCGGGAGAAATCTTAATCGATGGAAAATCCATTACGGCACCGGGGGCGAATGTCCCGATGCTTCGCCGAAAAATGGGAATGGTTTTCCAGTCCTTCAACTTGTTCAATCACTTGTCCGTCATCGAAAATATCATGGTGGCGCAAGTGGATTTGCTGCACCGGACAAAAAAGGAAGCCTACGAAAAGGGAATGGCTTTGCTCCGCACGGTGGGACTTGCCGACAAGGCGAATAACTTGCCCGAGGAACTTTCCGGTGGTCAAAAACAGCGCGTGGCGATTGCGCGAACCCTTGCCATGGATCCAGAAATTGTCCTGTTCGATGAACCGACGAGCGCCCTTGACCCGACAATGGTGGGGGAGGTTCTTTCGGTGATTCGCAACTTGGCAAAGCAGGGCTTGACCATGCTCATTGTCACGCACGAAATGAAATTTGCGAAGGATATATCGACTCGCGTCTTCTATATGGACGAGGGCGTTATTTACGAAGAAGGTTCTTCGGAACAGGTTTTCGATCATCCGCAAAAAGATAAGACTCGACAGTTTATCAAACGCCTGAAGGTGTTTGATGTTCGCCTGCAACATGGATTGACTGATTTTACGAATGTGGTGCAAAAATTCTTTGAATTTGTCGAGAAAAATCAAATTGACAAGCGGACTGCCCGAAATGTCAATTTTGTATTTGACGAGCTCGTCGCGCAGAATTTGCTGATGAAATTGCCCCCAGAATCTAGCATCCATTTGGTGGCTGAATATTCCGATGAATCCTGCCGTGTGGAAATCAAGATTGACTTTGTAGGGGAAAATATAAATCCGCTTGAAACTTGTGATGAAATTTCCCGAAGATTGGTGGATGTTGCCGTTGAAAATTACAGGCAATGTGTCGTTGATGGCGTAAATCAAATTTATTTCCAGGTGAAGTAGGCGAGAATATGAAAACGACTTTGAAATTTTGGATAGTTCTGCTTTTCGTAATGCTTTTCGCAAGCGGTGTCCTAGCTGCCACAGAAGACTCTTCTTTGAAGGATGTTCCGCTGCAATTCAGGGACAAACATCTCAAGTACAATTCCATTGCCGATATGAACAAGAATGCGAACTTGCGACTCGGTATGCAGACGGGTTTTGTATTTGTCGACAAGGAAACGCGACGCCTTCTTCCTAACGCAAAAATTGACTATTACAAGTCCACGCCCGATATGGCCTATCTGGTGGCAAACGGTAAGTTGGATGGCTTTGTCAACGACGAACCGATTATTCGTTATGCTGCTCTTCAAAATCCGAATCTCGGCTATATCCACGCCGGCTTTGAACCGATGGATGTCGTGGCTGTGTTCCCGAAGAATGAAAAGGGACGTAAGCTTCGCGACGAGATGAACGTCTTTATCGAAAAGTATCGTGCAGCGGGTCTTTTGGACTCGATCGACCAACTTTGGCTGGGTAACGATGAAACCCGGAAAGTGGTGAATTTCCCGAAGGCAAAAGAGGGAATGCCCACACTCAAGATGGCGACAAATGCCACGACTGCGCCCTTTGAATACATCAAGGATGGGCGAATTGTCGGTTACGAGATGGATCTGATGGCCCGCTTTGCCACAGAAATGGGGTATGGCCTTGATGTCCATAATGTGGAATTTGAATCGGTGATTCTCGGTATTGAAACGGGAATATACGATTTTGCGGCGGCAACGCTCAGCGCCACTCCCGCGTTCAAGGAGAAAAACTACCTCTCTAATGCCTTCTATGTTTCAGAATGCGTGATGGCGGTTCAGATTCTCGATGGCAAAAAAACGCAGCAGGTTGCGAAAAGTCCAGAAGAAATTATAGAGGGATTGAATCGTGATGGCGTAAAGATTGGTCTTGGGACAGGATGTGCCTTCAATAAAGTGCTGGATACCTTCTTCCCGAAAGCAAAAAGCCTGTTTTTCAATACCTATGCCGATATAGCCAAATCGATTGAAGCCGGAAAGCTGGACGCCATGCTTGTTGATGAGCCCACTGCAAGGCTCGTGGTTGCAAGTTATAAAGGAATTGAAATTGTAAATAAGCTTTTGGAAGAGGCCGACTACGCTTTTGCGTTCCCCAAGAATGAAAAAGGCGAAAAGTTGCGCGCACAGATGACGGAATTTATCCAGAAGTCCAACAAACAGGGATTGAAGACGGATTTGGAGGCTGTCTGGTTTGGCTCCGATGAATCTGTCAAGAAAATTGATCTGTCGAAATTGAAAGCGACAAATGGAACACTTCACTTGGCCACGAATACGGAGGTTGCCCCGTTTGTTTATATCAAGGACAATGCCATTGTCGGTTACGATATTGACTGGGTAGTCCGTTTTTGCGAGGCCTATGGTTATGGACTCGAAATTGTGAATATGAATTTTGAATCCATTTTGCCTTCGCTTGTGTCGGGTGCAAGTGATTTGGCTGTGGGCGAGATCACCATTACCGAGGAAAGAAAGCAAAGCATTGATTTCTCGGTCCCTGTTTATGATGGCGGAGTCGTTGCCATTGTGAAACGGGCTGCAGAAGGGGAGACTGTTGCCTCCGATGAAGAAACCTTGTGGGTTTCGTTGAAGTCCAGCTTCGAGAGAACCTTCATTCGTGAAGATCGCTGGAAACTCGTTGTAGACGGTATTGGCGTTACGGTGTTTATCTCGATTATGTCTGCAATTTTTGGAACTGTTCTTGGATTCCTGATTTGCCTGATGAGACTTTCGAAGAATAAAATTGCCGATGCCATTGCCATCTCCTACATCCGTATATTGCAGGGGACGCCATCGGTTGTTCTGTTGATGATTCTTTTCTACGTCGTTTTCGCCCGCACGGGGCTCGATGGGGTATGGGTCGCCATTATCGGATTTGGCATGAACTTCGGGGCGTATGTGTCTGAAATGATGCGCACAGGAATCGAGGCTGTGGATAGGGGACAGATGGAAGCCGCCCTTTCGCTCGGTTACACCAAGGTGAGGGCGTTTTTCAGGATTGTATTCCCGCAGGCGGCAAGGCATTTCCTGCCCGTTTACCAGGGTGAATTCATCAGCATGGTCAAGATGACCTCGGTGGTGGGCTATATCGCCATTCTCGACCTGACCAAGGCCTCCGACATTATCCGCAGCCGAACCTACGAGGCGTTTTTCCCGCTGGTGACGACCGCAATCATCTATTTCTTGATTGCCTGGCTCCTTACCCGAGTGCTTACCGCAATCCAGAAGCGAATCGACCCTAAAAACCGAAAGAAGGTTTCGTTTTAATAAGATCTCTGTTTTACCCTTCGGCAATGTTTGGGGAAATCAGCTCGTTATACAGCAAAAAGGCGGCCATTTGACCGCCAAGCATTGTATTTTTAGAGCAATTAGAGCTCGCGAATTTCTTTTTCGGAAAGATTAGTCGTTTCCTTTATAATGGAAATATCGACTCCCTTATCGCGCATTTTCTTCGCAATTTCGCGAGCTTTTTTAAGGCCACCACTGTATTCCCAGCTAGCCTTCTCAACATCTCTCATCATCGTGCTAATCATATACCTAGCACTAAAATTACACAATTTTACCTCGTTTTGCAAGACCTTGAACACGGGATCCGCAGCAAACTTGCTGAAATCGGCTTCACGGTTGAGCGTATCGATGGCACGGAGCCACTGTGCAATGCGGCTATTGTCGCCTTCGAACTTTTCCTTCTGCTTGAGGAACTTGTTCACTTCGATAAGCGTCACCGTCTGCCGTTCGAAATATACACGCTGCTCCTGATTGCGGAGCTGCACCTTATGGCGATAGTTCGGGGACTCCTTGAACGCATCGAAGAACTGGAAACTGACCAAAAACGACAAGCCCCTAAAAGTATTGAAGGACTTTGATCATTCCAAGTTCAAAAACTATTGTGCATTCCCTGAAGATGACTTGGTTGAAGACGACGAAGGGAAATATCACCTTAAGAAAAATGCCTATAAGAAGTACTCTAAACCTCATAAAGCTGAAGAATCCCCAAAGGGGACTGTAGTTAAAAAGACCACTGAACAAAAAATGGTTGTTGCAAAAAATAAAGATGATTTAAGGAAAAAAATTTTAGCAGCCATAAAACAGAATGGTGCGAATTGTGACTTGAATTTCATCGATGTATCTAAAATTACAGATATGAGTGATTTGTTTTCTGATGAGGATCTTTCACAATTCACCGGTGATATCAGTCAATGGGATGTATCGAATGTTACAAATATGAGTAGAATATTTCAAGATTCTCAATTCAACGGCGACATCAGCAGATGGGATGTGTCCAAAGTAATCAATATGGTCATGATGTTTAGAAATTCTGATTTTAATGGCGATATTAGCAAATGGAATGTGTCAAACGTTGAGGCAATGAGTGAAATGTTCGCTTCTTCTAAATTTCAAGGGAATCTTGATAAATGGAACGTGCCGAAAGGCGTTGATATGTCCGATATGTTTGAGGAATCTCCTTTGGAAAAGAAACCTCCCAAGTGGTACAAAAAGAAATAACTGCGAAAAACCTTCTGTCGAAATACCCCCGCACCCCCAAATGGTTCTGCGGGGGCTTTTTTTGTATACCCATAATTAATCATTAAAAAGGTGCCAAAATTCCCATTTTTTCTGAATGTTGCGTGTTAATAGATTGGGGTGATCCAATTTCACCCTGCAAAATAAATTCATATTGACAATCTGTACATACATAATGTATATTAACTATGAACATAACAAAGCATGCTTTAGAACGAATGGCTGAGCGCGGTTTTACACCGGAAATGCTTGTTGCCTTGATGAATGGAAAATACACCATATTACCTACTAGAGATGATAAGTTTCTTCTGATAGGTAAGGCTGATGGCAATTTTTGGACACTTGTCTTGGCAAAAGATATGTATTCAGTCGTGTCGGTTAGACGTTCGCATAACAGTGAGGTGGTAAAATGGAATTCAAAATAATCGATGATTTCTTATCGAAAGAAGAACTCGAGGAACTGGATAACCGCGATTTTTCCGAGGACATCCGCGAGGCGGAAAAGAACGGTACCATTGTTGTTGCCGAAGGTAACTGGGACGAAACGGTCAAGGCACTAAAGGCGAAAATGGCGGCCAATGCCACCAAGGCGATTACCATTCGAGTCCCGGTTCGTGTTATTGAACGCTACAAGAAGCGTGCCGCCGCCGTAGGCATCGGCTACCAGACGCTCATGAAGCAGATGCTGGAAGCTGCCCCGGTGTAACCAAGACCTCCCATGGCGGTTTGGTCCCCTTTCGTCGGCAAAAATCCGAAATTTTATGTTTTTTACTACACAAAAGCCTCGGATTTTTGTATCTTTACGGCCAAGATCGCACCACCTTAGGTGGTTAGCAATTTCAACAAACAAACAAAAGGATCCAATAATGGCTCTCAAACTCGGTATCAATGGTTTCGGTCGTATCGGCCGTATGGTCTTCCGCGCTGCTGTGGAAAACTTCTCCAAGGACATTACTGTTGTCGGTATCAACGACCTTCTCGACGCTGACTACCTCGCTTACATGCTGAAGTATGACTCCGTCCACGGCGCTTTCAACCACGACATCAAGGTCGAAGGCAACTTCCTCATCGTCGACGGCAACAAGATCCAGATCTTCGCTGAAAAGGATCCGTCCGCTATCACTTGGGGTGCCCTCGATGTTGACGTCGTTGTGGAATCCACTGGCTTCTTCCTGACCGAAGAACTCGCTTCTGCTCACCTCAAGGCTGGTGCCAAGAAGGTGATCATGTCTGCTCCGTCTAAGGACGCTACTCCGATGTTCGTGTACGGCGTGAACGACAAGACCTACGCTGGCCAGAAGATCATCTCCAACGCTTCCTGCACCACCAACTGCCTTGCCCCGATCTCCAAGGTTCTCGATGAAAAGTTCGGCATCGTCCGTGGCCTCATGACCACCGTTCACGCTGCAACTGCTACTCAGAAGACCGTTGACGGCCCGTCCAAGAAGGACTGGCGCGGTGGCCGTGGCATCCTCGAAAACATCATCCCGTCTTCTACGGGTGCTGCAAAGGCCGTGGGTAAGGTTCTCCCGCAGCTCAACGGCAAGCTCACCGGTATGTCTATGCGCGTGCCGACTTCCGACGTGTCCGTTGTTGACCTGACTGTCGAACTCAAGAAGGCTTGCACTTACGAAGAAATCTGCGCCGCCATGAAGGAAGCTTCTGAAGGCGAACTCAAGGGCATCCTCGGTTACACCGACGAAGCCGTTGTTTCTACCGACTTCCGCAACTGCCCGAAGACCTCCATCTTCGACGCCAAGGCTGGCATCCAGCTCGACCCGACCTTCGTTAAGGTTGTGTCCTGGTACGATAACGAATGGGGCTACAGCAACAAGGTTTGCGAAATGGCCCGTGTTATTGCCAAGTAATCATCGGCAAGTAAGATTTCTAGATAGCGTTAGTCGTGCGGACGCCACTTAGTTTTCCGCACTTCCGCTAAGAAACCTTTTAGGAACCCTGCCCAAGCGGCGGGGTTCTTTTTTATAGTAGATTCGGTACCCATGTCATTGCGAGGAGCGAGAGCGACGAAGCAATCTCTAGTTGAATCTTTATTTAGAATAAACTATATTTGTGGCATGAAAAATAAATTTTTAGCTCTTTTGATTTCGTCGGCATTCCTGTTCACGGCTTGCGGCGACGATTCCTCTTCTGCTTCGGCGGCCCCTTCTTCCGAAGAATCTTCTTCTTCCGTGGAAGAAGGCGATGACTCTTCTTCTTCCGAAAAGGATGCCAAGTCTTCGTCGTCCGAGGATGGCGACAAGTCTTCGTCCAGTGAAAAATCTTCAGGGAACTCTTCTTCTTCGGAAAAGTCTTCCGACAATTCCTCGTCTTCTGCGAAAGATGATTCCAAGTCGTCTTCTAGCGTAAGTAAAGACAAGTCCTCTTCGAGCGAGTCCCCGAAGTCCTCGTCTAGCGAAACGCCGGAATCTTCATCCACTGAAGTTTCGTCTTCTTCTGTAGTAACTCCGGAAGGTGCCCGTGCCGCGAAACTCACCGATTTACAGAAGAACTATGAACTCAAGCTGTTTGACCAGACCGTCTACCTGTCGACCGGCAGCAAGCAGGGCGTTTTGGCACTCCGCATTCCGGACGAATTGTGGGTGGTCACCTATACGGATTTTGCAGGTGGCGTGGTGAGCTTTAAAAAAGATAAAGCTGGCTTGCAGTATAGTGAAACCGATGCCGTCAAAAAGATTATAGGAAAAATGGACGCCGGCTTCAAGATTTCGTTTGTCGTCAAAGCAGCCGACAATGCCGATGAAGACGACACAATTCTGTACTCTGTAGACGGTGGCGATTACAGCGAAGCGATTAAGGCTAGCGTCGCTGTCCAGAAGAGCAAGGTCTCCAAGGCCGAAACAATTCAGAAGAAAATCTATGAATGTGCCGATGGCGATTCCACGAGGACCTTCAAGTTCTTTGACGGTTCGTATGTCTATGAGACCTCGGTCGACGGCCAAGTAGTGAACTGGCATGCCGGTCGGTATGATATCCAGCGCAGCACGCTGTTGATGATCCCGCTCTACTATGTGGGGTCTTCGCGTACGATGTTCACCTATTCCGTGGGCACCGACAATAAGATTACGGCGTACAATGGCGAGAGCATGGACTGTACGGTTGAAGAAGTCGAGTACGAGTATGAAAATGCCGAAGATTTTGTCGGCGAATGGGTGAAGACACAAGACGGTGTAGATTGGACATTTACGTTGAAAGCCGACGGAACTTCCAAGCTGGAAGCATTCGAAGGCTCAAAGAGAGTCGAACTCAAGTCGGGCACTTGGGAAGTTTACGGCTACTATATGGTGATGGACTACAATACGTTATTGAATCCGGGCAGTACGACAAGCACGTATGGCCAGTTGCAGACCGGACCGGTTGACCGTGAAACGGGCAAGATTAGCGGATTCTCGTTCATTCATCATGATAAGGACTCGCCGCGCATTCCGTATTCGTTCGAAGCGCCGGAATACGACGACTGATTTAGGGTGAAACCCTGGAAATAAAATGAAGGCCCGCATTTGCGGGCCTCTTTTGTACTTTCGTCTGTTGGGTGCAAGCCCCGTTCTAGATTACAGCTTCATATCGCTCAGGCGGGTATGTTCCACCGCGTCAAACTCTTCAATAATTTCTTTGCTGGGGGCCTTGGTGCAGAGGCTCACGATCACGATGGTCGCAAAGCTAAGCACGAAGCCGGGCACCAGCTCGTAAATCTGGAAGATTTCGGCGGAGAATCCGGAGAGGTAGAACTTCCACACGAAGGTGGTGATGCCGCCCACGAGCATGCCCGCGATGGCGCCCGGAAGCGTGGTACGCTTCCAGAACAGGGCAAGGAGCATAATCGGGCCGAAGGTGGCGCCGAAACCGCCCCAGGCAAAGCTCACGAGGCTCATCACCACATCCAAGAAACTCTTGCCGTGCTTCACTCCGTCGGCACTGGGAGCGCCCTGCATGGCGACGATGACCGCGATAACCGTAATGAGCACGACCACGCCGCGGCTCACCCACATGACTTCCTTGTTGCTCGCATTCTTGCGGAACAGGTGCTTGTAGAGGTCGTTACTGAAGGCAGAGGCGGAAACCAGCAGCTGGGAGTCAGCCGTACTCATGATAGCGGCGAGAATGGCTGCCATGAGGATGGCGGCGACAGCCGGGTGGCAGAGCGCTTGGCAAAGAATCATGAAGATGCGTTCGGGGTCGGCGACGGTAATGCCGTTCGCTTCTACGTAGTAGCGTCCGAGGATGGCAATCATGATGGCGGCACCGAGGCAGATGGTGACCCAGGTCATGGCGATACGGCGGGAGAACTTGATGTCTTCGGCGTTCTTGATGCTCATGAAGCGCACCAGGATGTGCGGCATGCCGAAGTAGCCGAGGCCCCACGCGAGGCTAGAAATCAAGGCGATAAGCCCGATGGACTTGCCGGTGGTGGCGTTGGTGAACAGGCTCAACAGGTAGGGGTTCTGTGCGTTCACGGCATCCATGGTCGCTGCAAAACCGCCCGAGCCGGTCATGATAATCGAGGGAATCGCGATGACGGCGATAAGCATCATGGTCGCCTGGATAAAGTCCGTCCAGCACACGGCGAAAAATCCGCCCATGAAGGTGTAGCTCACCACGACAACCGCACCGATGATAAGGCCGGTGGTGTAGTCCATACCGAAGATGGTGCCGAAGAGCTTTGCGCTAGCCACAAAGCCCGAAACCGTGTAGAACAGGAAGAACGCGAGAATGAAGATGGAGGCGATAACGCGGATGATTCCCTTGTTGTCGCGGAAACGGTTCGCAAAGAAGTCGGGGAGCGTGATGGAGTCGCCGCAGAAGTGGCTGTACTTGCGGAGCCTGCGGCCCACGATTTTCCAGTTGAGGTATGTGCCAATCACGAGACCGATGCCGATCCACGCTTCGGAAAAACCGCTCACGAAGATGGCGCCCGGGAGGCCCATCAAAAGCCAGCCGCTCATGTCGGAGGCCTGTGCGGACATGGCCACGACCCACTTGTTCATGCCGCGGTTGCCCAGGTAGTAGGCATTCAGGCTGTTCGCCTTCTTGGAGAAGTAAAAGCCGATGCCAAGCATCATCAACAGGTATAAAATGAAAACGGTTAAGACCATTTGTCGTCTCCTTTATGTATGCTTTTAAAGATAGAAAAAAAGGGGGGAGGGCTCCCCCTGCTTGCAGCCCCGGCATACGTCATTGCGAGGAGCAAAGCGACGAAGCAATCCATAGCCGTGGCTTCCAGCACCCCCTCTGCGGGCGCTCGCCGCCCCGCAACGCCCCGGCTTCTCTTCTCCCATCCCAAAAAAAACAACGCTCCGGCTCAGCCTGCTCCGCACGCTTATATGTTTTCCAGAAATTGCCCACGGCTCCAGAGCTAAGCTCGCCTCGCTCTTACACGACCGTTCGACTCACGTCTCACTCTCGCTACAGCCCCAGCTTTACGCATGGGGCTGTAAGCTCACATGGCCTCGGCCTTCGGCCGACGAATGTTCGCTCGACGACTTATCTTCTTCCGCCTTAGGGCATTTTAGAAGACTATTTGTTTAATAGTCCTTCGTGCAACGGACAGATTGATAACCGTACCGATGTAGTCCATCGTCCACCTCATAACCATCTCGATCAACTACAGTCCCCTTTCCCCAAAAGTAAGGTTTGACGAAAAAAAACGCTTTTTTGCAAAAATGAATTTCAGACCCCTGCCAATCATTGGGGTCCTTAGGCATCTTTGGTCCCAAATGTTTCCATTTTTCTCATTTTCATACAGAATCGCATTCTTGCTTATAATCAAGATTTTTCTTTAAGACCTCATCTTTCGTCATCCCCAACCGAATGCCATTGCTAAAAGAAATGCGAACAGAACATTCATTCGCGCAAAAAGCGGGTTTATATGCACCCCCAAAAATTTATTTTCACTTGCGGAACGGGATAAAAATGGATATATTGAATACGAATTACTAAAAGGGAAACAAATGGCTAGACCGAAAAGACCTACAATATGCATCAGCGTAAGGCTAAAAAGCTTTTTCCCAATCAATGGAAAAGCGGTCTACATAGCTTACGATTATAACGGGCACAAAGATGTCATTCCAGAAATGGCTTACTTCGGAAAAGACGAAGATGTAACGAATGGCAATGCTTATTGGATTGCAAAATGGGCTTTAAAAAAAAACGAAACCGAACTCAATCACAAATACAAGGCCAAAGTAGCCTACTTCGACGAAAATAGGAATAGATGTCCGCCTCCAGAGAGATGCGAGCGAAGAACGACGTTTACCGTAACATATAAAAAGAAAGGCGATGCAACGATCTATGTCCGGAAAACAATAGCCGACAACGAATACACCGCCAAAAATAATATGAAAAAAAAATTTCTTTCTGGAGAATTGGAATTTAATTGCGCCGACGGAGAATTGGAAATCATCTCAACCGAAACACGTCCAGGACGAAAGAAATAATCTTTAAACTTGATGTGTTTTAGTCAACATAAGCATCCCAGAGGATGCCCGCAAGGACCAACAGTCTCAAGGACTTCCATCCACCGCAGCTAATAAATTTTACAAATGTCATAATTTAACGCTTTAAAAATCTATATTACGACGTGAAGATGTTTTACTTCGGTGTTTATTTCCGCAAATTCATGGGCGAAATTGTTTACACAAGCGCGGAGCCTGATTGCCTAAACAGTCTTGTATAACATCTTCTTTTGTATATTATAATCAGCAACAGGGTGGTAGGTCGCCACCTGAGAAAAAAAGAAAGGCCAAATTGATGAAACAGGGTGGTAGGTCGCCACCTGAGATAAAAAAGAAAGGCCAATTTTTGCCGTTTTTTATATGAAAATATAAAGAACGGCTTTTTTTTGAGGAAAAATCATCCAGTGTTAGTTCTGATGTTCTTTTAGCTATTGATTTTGGATAGTTGAAAAACGTAGGTCCATTTTTCTATTATTTCGCTGTGCAATTTGACGAGATAACTTTCAAGGTCATTGCCCGCATCAGGAGCGATTTTCCGGACAAGTTCGGGATTCCGCGGCAGAGCGGGCTCTTGAAGAATTTGCGTTCGACGATTGTCTTTGAGCCGGAATTCAGGAATGCCGACGCGTTGCGCGGGCTGGAAGGCTTTAGCCACTTGTGGCTCTTGTGGATTTTTTCGGAGAACGTTCGCGATACCTGGAAGCCGACGGTACGCCCGCCCCGTCTTGGTGGCAATACGCGGCTGGGCGTGTTTGCGACGCGCAGTAGCTTTAGGCCGAATCCCTTGGCCATGAGCTGCGTCAAAATCGAGAAAATCAACCTGATGGGGGAGGGCGCGCCCTCCATTACGGTCAGCGGCGCCGACCTCATGGACGGCACGTCTATAGTAGACATCAAGCCCTACTTGCCGTACGCCGATTCCGTGCCCGAGGCCACAGGCGGTTTTGCCGAGGCGGTGCGCTTTAAAAAGCTCGAAGTCGAATTTGCCGCCGAGGCGCAAGCAGTTCTTGAAGGCACGGGATTTGCGCCCGGAAAATTGGCTCCGGAATTGCTCGAAGGCACGAGATTTGCGCCCGATGCTGCCGGTATCCCTGAAGTATCTGGTGCCGCCGGCGTAAAATTCCCCGCAGAAAAAAAGGCAGCTCTTGTGGAGCTGCTTTCCGAAGACCCGCGGCCCGCGTACCAGAGGTCCGCCGACCGCATTTACGGCATCAGGTTCGCCGGCTTCGAAATCAAGTTTCAAGTGCAGGGCGACCACCTGACGGTCGTCGCTATTTTACCATTACAGGCTTAGTGGCCTTGAACCCCTCGCCCTGGGCACTGACTACGTAGCGCCCGGCCGGGAGTCTGTCTGCAAGCACCAGGGTGTTGGTTCCGGCGTAGTTGCCACTCAAGTCCAGCACTTCCTTGCCGAGGCTAGAGTAAACCTTGACGGTGAGCTGCGTTGCCTTGGCGAGGCTCAACTGCACATTGCCGGCTTTGTTCACCGTAAGCGCCCCGCCCGCAAAGTGGTTTGCCTGCGCAATGCCCGTACCTGCCTCTGACGAAGAAGAAACTCCGTGATGGCTATGGCTGGAGCTGGATTTTGCTTCGCTAGAGCTGGAGGCGACTTCGCTACTGCTGGATTCAGCCGCGCTGCTGCTGGATTCTGCAACGGGTTTGAGCTTGTCACCCAGGACCTCGATCATCTTTTCGGCGTAGCGCTTGCCGAAGTCGCGGTATTCCTGCGAGGTGAAGTGTACGTTCTGACCATCGTTCAGAGCCTGGTTGAAGCCTTCGGAAGACACCACGTAGAAGTTCTTGGACTGCTGCGGAAGCTTGGCAATGTTGTTGTTCGCGCCCTTGCTCACGCCGCTGCGCAGCACTTCGCCCGCGAGGAACGGAATGTCGTTTTCGAGGCCTAAATCCTTGATAATGTTGTCGTAGACCCTCTTGACCTTGGAAGGCCACTGGCCATCGCCGGCATCGGTTTCGCCCTGGTGGAAGATGATGCCCTTGATAACGCCTTCTTCCTGGGCCTTCTTGGCCATCTCAATCAGGCGACCATAAGGGTTGCCGCCATAGGTGTTGATTCGCTGGGTCATCCAGCTCTGCTGTGTTTTAGCATAATTTGCGTAGGAGTCCTTGTCGAACAACTGGATGCTGCACCCTGCGACAGCGACCACAATGACGCCCACCTTGATCTGGGGGTCCGTCTTTTCGACCATGGTACGACCAAAATAGTCCGTGGGGCCGAGTTTTGCACCCTGACAGTGCGCAAGCGGAGGCACGGCAGTAGACCATTTGCCCTTGGTCTTCCCGGAACAGGAGCCATTGTCGGCCGCCCAGAGAACCTGGAAACGTTCGTCAACCGTCTTGTCCTGTTGCCCGACATCGCCCTGACCTTCCATGTTGGACTGGCCAAAGGCGAGATAGATGTGGAAATTCGGGTCCGGGGCTGCGTTTACTTGAGAAAGAGCCATTGCGAAGGCTGCTCCTAAAAGAAATTTTTTCATAATATACTCCAAACAAGAGGGAATAATTTCCCTTAAATTAAAAATAATCCATTACTATGGAGGAAATATAATTGTAAACTTTATTATGTTGTTGATTTTTACAACAAGAATTACTTATATTCAATGAAAACTTAGAGGTTTAATATGAAAAAAAGTTTTTTTGCCGTAGTTGCCGCCGGAGTTTGTGCAACAGCATTGCTGGTCGGATGTGGTGATTCCAGTTCATCTCCTTCCAAGAGCAGAGTGCAAAAGTGTGCTAATGGACTTACGGATGAATGCTTGATCGGAACCTGGAACATGGAAGGTTTGGTCAACATGCAGGCTATGCCGCATGCGGTCTGGCCCGCGTTTGATTATGCGTCTGCTCCTGGCAAGTTGGTATTTAAGGCTGACGGTACCTTGGAATTTTCGTACCCCACCAATGCCCCTGCAGACTTGATGGCGGACGCCGATTGTCTTGCAATCAAGGGATCCTGGAGTATCGAAGGGGGAGCCTTGAAGGTCAAGAATGTTACCCAGAACTTTGATAACATCCAGATGTGCGTATTGGAAAACATCTTTGTGAAGCAGTCTAAGCATTCCTCGAGTTCCATCACGGTCGTGCCGGAATTCAGCTCCGAAGGTGCCGTCGTCAAGATGGTTATCCCGCAGTTGTTGATGATGGGTGGAAAATCCCAGGCAACCGATGACGTGGCCTTCTTTAACTCGACGGGCGAAGTTTATACCTGCAAGTAGTTGCCTCCCGTTAAGGGCTTAAGAACTTTGCTCTGATAAAATCCCCGGCAGTAAAAGACTGTCGGGGATTTTTGTGTGTATTTGGAACTTGGGACGGTCAGCCTCGTTTAGGCGTAAGTCGACCGCTATTTCTTACTTGATAACGAGAACCCTGTGCTGGAGCGTTTTGCCGCTAGCATCCTTCAGGCGGGCCATGTACTTGCCTACGGGGAGCTTGTTCAGGCTGATAGCAGCGTTGCTGCCGATTTCGGTACTGAAGGCGAGCTTGCCGTTTGCGGCGTAGAGTTCGACGGTACTGTTTGCCGGGGCGTTCACATGGAGCGTACGCTTTTCAAGTTGCATGAAGGTGCTGCTCGAAACATTGATGCGGGAAATCTTTGTGACGAACTTGGTGCCTTCGGGTGCTCCCACGATGGTGCCGCGGCCGACCGTGCTCATGTACACGACGCCGAAGTTGTTCATGTCGCCCTGTACGAACTGTCCGTTACCCGGGCCGCCGAACTGGTGCATGTCGTCGTTAATGCGTTCGAAGGTCTTGCACTTGTCGGTGCTGCGGTAGATGCCGATCGGGTCGCCCGATTTTGCGGCACCCCAGATAAAGATGGTTTCGTAATCGGAGCCTTCTTTTGCCTTGCCGATACCCACGGAAATCGCTGTAGATGCGCCTTCGCAGTGGTTCCAGCTCTTGCCGCCGTCTTCGGTGTAGGCAAGTCCGTTTTCGCTAAAGCCCTTGGGGAGCCAGACTTGTGCCTGGTCCATCGGAACCCACAGGTGGCCTTCTTTCTTCGGGACGGTGCGGATGAGACCTGCGCCATTATAGTATTCTCCAGCACCTTCGTTTTGCAGGCGGGCGTCCTGGGCGACAAAGTTCTTGCCGGCGTCGGTAGACTTGTAGAGGGTGCCCATGGCATTCATGACGTAGAATGTTTTCGGGTCAGCCGGGTCGGCCACAATGCGGGCGTACTGCGTCTGCGTGCCGGTTTCGACAGCGGTCCAGCTGGCACCGTTGTCGTCGGAACGGTAGACGGTTGCACTCTGGTCGGGGCGGTGGAGAATCACCTTGCCGTCAGCAGAAAGCACGACAAGTCCCTTTTCCCCCTTGAGTTCGGTTTTCAGGGAATCCCAAGTGGCGCCCATGTCGTCAGAGCGGTACATCACGAAGAAGTTCTTGGATTCGTAGGTGTAGTACTTGGTGATTGTTCCGGTACGCAGCAATGATCCGCTGAGCGGGGCGTAACCCATGCTCTGCGTGGTGCCGATTGTCGGGGTGTGGCGCGGGGTGCTTTCATTGATGTTCGCGTAGGCAGCGCCATCGTAGTCGCCAATTGCGGTGACGAGCGGGCCGTTTGGAATGCTCACGATGTCGAGCGGAACCGTTTCTTCGATACCTTTGGACATGAACTTCCACACGGGAACCTTGGCGGTAATGTCTTCGGTCATAAAGATGCCGTTGCCGCTGGTGACCCAGGCTTCCTTGTTGTTGAAGGGGTTGATTTCCAGAGAACCGGCCCAGTGGATGGCGTTACCAGGAATCCAGGCGGTACCATTGGCGTCGATGTTTGGAATGTCGTTGTAATGTTGACCGTGAATCCAGTTCTTGCCGCCGTCAGTCGTGGTGTAGATGCGGTCGCCGTAGTTTTCCTTTTCGTCTTTGGTCACGTGGCGTCCGGTGTACTGGCCGAGAGTAGAAACGATGATGTGGTTCTTGTCCTTGGGGTCGATAGAGATGCCACCGTAGGAACATTCATTCTTTTCGTGAACGATGGTTCCGCCTTCTTTTTCGTTATCATCAAACGGGGTAATGTCGGTCCAAGTGCCTGCCTTGATGTTGTACTTGTAGACACCGCCCTTGGCGATGTTGTACGGGCCCGGGCCGTCGGCAAAGGTTACATACATGTCGCCGTCCACGATTTTGGCGCGGTGCGGCATCAGGCCTGTGGGAACTCCCTTGACGACTTCCCAAGTGGCACCGCCGTCGTGGCTCACCTGCAGGTTATCCTTGGTTTCAGAAGTGCCGATGTAGATTGTCGCGGTGCTGCCGTCGGCGAGCTTGCCCTGAGCCGGGTCGAAAAGGACGAAACTCACGCCATTCACGCCGTTCAGGCTGCTTTCGGTTGCGGAGGAAAGGGCGACCTTGTAAAGGCTGGTCCAAGTTTTACCGTAGTCGGTGCTCTTGTACACGCCCTTGGTGCGGCTACCGCAAAGAACGATGTTGCCCATGTTCGGGTCTACGGCCAGTTTTTCGCCGGTCTGGCGGCCCATGCCGTTGCCGTGGGCGAGCATTTCCACGTAGCTAGTGTCCCAAGTGTTGCCGAAATCTTCGCTGCGGAGCACGGCGGTGCGCCCTTTGCTAAAGTAACCCGTGCCGGCCAGCACGTAAATGCGCTTCGGGTCGTTCGGGTCGAGTGCAAAGGCTTCTGTTCCGTAAAGGCCCACATCGTTCTCGGAAATCCAGTCCATTAACGGGACCCAGGTCTTCTTGTCAAATTCAAAGCGGTAGATGCCGCCCACGTCGGTGCGGGCGTAAAGCAGGTTTTCGGCCTTCGGGTGGAAAATTACGGCCGAAACGAATCCGCCTCCGTCAAAGCGGACGTTTCCCCATTCGTATTTTTCGGCGTTTACGGCCGTGGCGAACATTCCGAGCGCCATAGCCGAAACGATTGTCAAGTTCCTGATGTTTCCAAACATGCCATCTCCATTTCTTCCTGTCATCCCCGCGTATGCGGGGATCCAGGTTGGTACGCCGCCCACGCAAGCACACGAATTTCGTCATCCCCGCGTATGCGGGGATCCGCGCACACTTCCTCGCGGAGTGCATCTACAACGATCGTCATCCCCGCGTATGCGGGGATCCAGGGGTACATTTCTTTTAGAAAATACCTAAAAAAAGCCCTCATCGGACAAAAAAAGGGCCTTTAACATATAATTATGTTTATGGATTCTCAACGATTGTAAAGAAATTACGCTTTTTAACCCTGGATTCCGGTATCCGGATGCTGGATGTTCTTGTAACTTTTCTCGGCACGCTCGTTACGGCGCTTGAGTTCCTTGTTCAGGGGCCAGTAGATAGCCGCAAAAAGCACGTAGCCGCACAGGAGCACAATCCAGTGGTTGAGACCGAGACCGATTTCCAGGTAACGCATCTCGATGAACATGAAAGGGCCCGCAATCAAGAACAGCGGCAGTTGCCTGCACTGGTCACCGAGAGAATAGCGGCTTTCGTAGCTCACGATGGAGTTCATCATCGGGAAACTGGTGCAAAAGCCACCCATAAGTTGCTTGATCAGCATGAGTCCGCTTACGACGCCTGCAATAGCCGGAGCCTTGATGTAGATCGGCAGGGGAGTCTTGTAGCGCACGCCAGATTTATAGCTCTGCGTCTGGAACATGGTGACCCCTACGATAAAGTCAAAGGCGCACGCTCCGATGAACCACGCTTCGGTATCGGGAATGCGCGGCATCAGGAAGGTGCCGAGCGCCACAAAAAACGCGAGCCCTGCGATAATGCTCGGCACGATAGGGACTTTGACTTTGTAATGCAAAATGCGCACGATATGCACGTACAAAAAGCACATGAATCCCGAAATAGCGTTAGCGGCCCCCATCGGAAGACCGACTGCAATGTAGGCGAAACCGCAGGGAATCGGAATCGTCGCCGTGACGGCCTTCAGTTGCGGGTCTTTCAGGTAGGCGCTCAAGGTGCCCAAAGCGGTCACCATGAAAATCAGGAGCCAGTCGTAAAGCGAAAAATGTAGGTTCAGTGCGGCAAGCATGGCCGCCTAAAGATAGAATTTTGGAACGTCGGTAAAAACGGTTAATTCTTTTTTTTCATCGTCATCTTGTTTTCGTACATGTCCTTGTCGGCATTCTTGAAAACCATGTCTACGGAATCTCCGCTACGGTATTCAGCGATACCCACGGCGGCAGAGAACCTTTCCCAGGGTTCCCTCGAGTTGTCGCTCTCGGTTTCGGAGAACTTCTGTTTTGTCTGGTTGATGAGTTCAGTACGGTTGTCATAGTCCGTGTTCTTGAGGATGACTACGAACTCGTCGCCTCCGATTCGGAACACGGGGGAGTGCCTAAAGATTGAGCAAATGATTTGGCATGCGCCATAGATATAGCTGTTCCCGTTCGAGTGCCCATAGCCGTCGTTGATATTCTTCAAGTTGTTGAGGTCGATCATCGCAATGGCAAAGGGAATCTTGTTTTCTGAAATTTCTTTTTCTAGCGCCCTGATGGCCCTGTCATAGGCAATCTTGCTTCCAACATGGGTCAAGGCGTCCTTGTAGGCCAAGAGCGTCATGTCCGCAGCCGTCTCTTGGGCAGACTTGATTTTTTCTTCTGCAGACATCATGCTCAGTATATATTTCCGCATATCATCTGACATCTGAGAAATGGCTCTGGCCAACGATTCAACTTCGTTTCCCGTATGAATGTTCGGCGTATCGAAGACTAGTTCTGTGGGATCCTTGTGGTTACGGCTTTTTTCTGCGAATCTACGGGCACTTTTTTCTAGGGCGAGAATCGGTCCCGTGATATTGTGGCGGAGCCAGACAATCAAGATAAGGCCGAATAGCAATCCCAGAATGATTGTAAGCATCACATTGTAAAATACGTAGGAATTGACTGTATTATGCAGGGATGCAATAGAAATGTCGGCGCAAATGAGGGCGTAATTTTTTCCGCTGGAATTCGCTAGCGGCTTGCAGCCTGTATAGGCGGCTCCCCATTCAGAATCTTCCTCGAAAAACATAATGTCGGACTGTTCCATGACTTTGTTGTATTTCTGGATTTCTTCGTAGGGGTATGCTTCCGAATAATCCAAAAGCGGCATGTCCGTTTCGCCACGGTCGCGCTCGGCTTGGCTCGTGGCAGAGATTACGTTTACCATCAACGTATCTCTGGTGAAAACGATGTAGAGGTAAAATAGCTCTAATTCATCAACCATTCCGTTCAGCGTCTGCTGAAGCTGCTTGTATTTCTCGGAAGTTTCCCTGGTCTGGACGCAATTATAAAGGTCGTCGGCATCAATCTGGCTGTGTACATAGTTCAAGATATTGTCCAGACGGTCGTCGTATTGCTGGAACAAAGATTTCGAAAAGGACTGGTAGGATTGCAACAAAAGAAAGAAGCACATGAACGTGATGAACAGTGCGCTCCCCAGAATGATGCTTTGTTGAATAGGTCTTTTGTATGCGGTCATACGTTCTCCATCTAACATGGAAAAGTAAATTTTTTCGAAACAAAGGGAATTCCCCAATCCAAATTTTTTGAAAAAAAATATTCCAACTCGGAATACTCCAAGTTGGAATGAGGCTTTTTGGATGAGATTTCAAGCTAGCGGAATCTGCGGGGGAGCGGTTTCCCTTCGGCGATCCACCCGTTGTACTCGGCGGCGGCGGTATAAAGTACGTCGGTAGAGGAGTTGAGGGCCGTTTCAAGGCTATCTTGAACAACACCGATAATGAACCCGACTCCGACAACCTGCATGGCGATGTCGTTGGAAATTCCAAGGAAGGAACAGGCCAGCGGAATCAAGAAGAGGGATCCACCGGCAATGCCGCTTGCACCGCATGCACCGATGGTGGAAACCACGCAGAGAGTCAATGCCGTCGGGAAATCTACCGAAATACCCAGGGTATGCGCCGTAGCAAGGGTCATAATGGCGATCGTGATGGCCGCTCCGTTCATATTGATGGTTGCACCCAGGGGAATCGAGACGGAATAGAATTCGCGGTCAAGCTTTAGCTTGCTGCAGGCTTCCATGTTCACGGGAATGTTGGCGGCGGAGCTCCTGGTAAATAGCGCCGTAATTCCACTTTCCTTGAGGCAGTAAATCAGGAGCGGATACGGGTCGCGCTTGAGGGCGAAGCTCACAATCAACGGGGCCACAACAAAAGTGACAAAGAACATTGTTCCGGCAAGGAGTCCGATCAGGACTCCGTAGGTCTTGAAGATGCCGATACCGTTTGTAGCAGTCGCCGAATGGATCAATCCCAAAATGCCGAACGGGGCGAGATTGATGAACCAACGGACGATGGCGGTCACGGCGATGGCGCAGTCGTTGAGCAGGTTCTTCGTGGATTCGTTGGCATGGTTCCTGATGGCGATACCGAAAATGACCGACCAGACCAGGATACCGATGTAGTTCGCTTGTGTAATCGCCTCGAAGGGGTTTGAAACTGCACGGACAAGCAAGTTGTTCAGAATTTCGCCGATTCCTTTGGGGAGTATCGCCGAGGTGGTCGCCTCGTGGGCGAGCTGCAGGTTCTGCGGGAAAAGGAAACTGGCTGAAATGGCGATAAGCGAAGCCAGAATGGTGCTGACCAGGTAGATGGCGAAAACTTTTCCGAAACGGCGGTCGAGTGTGGTTTTGCCCATGGCAAGCGAGTTCACGATCAAGATGAACACAAGGATGGGGGCTATGCCCTTCATTGCTCCCACGAACAGGACACCGAGTTCACCAATCCATTTTTGTCCGGGAAGCAGGATTCCGAGAAGGGTGCCAATTGCGATAGCAATGGCGATACGATAGTTCAGCTTGATGCCGTTGTACTTAGAAACCAGTTTTTTAAACATTTTATTCCCTCTGGAAAAAAATATAGCTAAACATTCGAAAAATGGCATAATTGCAAAAAAAATGATTCTGTAACAAATAAAAACTGTTGTTTGTTTAGAATAAATGTATTTTATGGGAAGGAGAATCTGTGTTATGGAGTCGTTGCAATATACATCGCTTGCGCAGATGTTCTTTGCGAATTGTGACCGCGAGGATTTCGCGGGCTGGTTCCATCGTAAACCCGGTGGCTGGGAACATTTTTCGCGAACGCGCCTGCGCAATGAAACGCAGTTCATAGCGCTTGCCTTAAGAAATCGAGGCCTTTCGGCAGGCGAAAGCATCGGAATCGTTGCAAACAGCAGTCCCGAATGGATAATGGCCGATGTGGCATGCCAACTCAACCAAGCTCGCGTGGTTCCGCTTTTCCCGAATATTTCGACAGAAAACTTCACATTTCAATGCGACGACGCCTTGGTGCAGGTGTTGCTCCTTTATAAATTAAGTGACCTTTCTCCGTCCATCCGCACGTTGATGTCCCGTTTCAAGGCGGTTATCTGCATCGATCCGGAGTCGGAACTTCCGCCGAACGGAATCTACTGGGTGGACCTTCTTAAAGAGGGCGAGTCGCTCTCGAAGCGGCCCGAGTCTTCTCTGTGGTTGAACGACCAGATGCATGCACTCACCTTGGATGACGTGTTTACGATTATCTATACGAGCGGCTCTACGGGAACTCCGAAAGGCGTGGAACTGACGCATCGAAACATGCTTTCCCAAATTCAGGTAATCAAGTGCGATTTCTTGCAGATAAACCGTTCTGAAGATGTCTGCCTGGTTGTCTTACCGGTGGCGCATGCTTTTGAGCGTATGTCGGTCTATTTTTATATTTTGTATGGGGCCAAGGTCTACTTTGCCGATACGCCGCGGCATATTCCTGAATGTATCCACGAAATCAGTCCGACTGTCATGACGGTGGTTCCGCGTATCCTGGAACGGCTCTACGAGAATATGACTGCCGCGGGCGAACAGATTCACGGAGTGCAGAAGTTTGTCTTTGAACACGCCCTTACCTATGCCAAGAATCGAAATCCATTGGCGCATAAAAGTTTTGTTTGGAAATTTTACGACAAGGTTGTCTACAACAAGCTGCGCAAGGCCATGGGCGGTCGTTTTCGCCTGGTGATTTCTGGCGGAGGGGCTTTGAACAAGTCTATTTGCCGATTCCTTTTGAATGTCGGGTTCAACGTGTGCGAAGGGTACGGCCTTACGGAGTGTTCTCCTGTTGTCAGCGTGAATCGACCGGGAATGGCTCGTCCGGGAAGCGTGGGGCAACCGCTGACACACTTGCAGGTTAAGATTGGCGAACACAGCGAAGTTCTGGTGAAAGGGGACAGTGTGTTCAAAGGATACCGTAACCGCGACAACTTGAATGCCGAAATCTTTACGGAAGATGGATTCTTTAGAACGGGCGACCAGGGGTATTTTGACCGCGACGGCTATCTGTATCTGACGGGTCGACTCAAGGAACTCCTGAAGACGAGTACTGGCAAGTACGTCAGCCCCAATCCCATTGAGCTGGAACTTTCTAGGCATTTGCTGATTGAACAGGCTTTGGTAATTGCCAACGACCGCAAGTTCACGTCGGCGCTGATTTTCCTGAACCCGGTGAATGCGAAACGTTTCTTGCAACGCACCGAGAAAGATTTCAGTGTCCAACGGGCGCTCAAGTCCAAGCGTATTCGCGAATCCATTGAACGGCATATCGAACGGGTCAACGGCAAGTTGAATCACTGGGAGCAGATTTGCAAGTGGACCTTGATCGGTGACGAACTTACGGTTGAATCGGGGCTACTGACGCCGACCTTGAAAATCCGGCGTTCCGTAGCCGAAGCGCGGTATGCCGAAGAAATCGAGAAGATGTACGAAGAATAGGAAAAAGTTTGATTGGCAATCGATCGAGCCTATCAGGGGCTTGTTGCTTTTATAAATTTGTTTCGCTGAATGAAAATGTGTTGGAGGCATTATGGCTATTGCGATGGAAGAAACGGTGAATCCGATGGAATATACGCAGGTGTTCAAGGTGGAACCTGAGATGATTGATGACAACCACCATTTTAATAATGTGTGGTCTGTCAAGTGGATTCAAGATATCGCGATTGCCCATTCCGATTCTGTCGGTGGCACGACCCTGATGCATGAACTCGGTGCCGCCTGGATGATTCATATTCAGCATGTGGAATACAAGAACCAGGCCTTCCTAGGCGAAGAGATTCGTGGAACGACCTGGGTAGCCGCTTACGGCAAGGTTGCGACTTCGCGTCGCTGCCGGTTTGAACGCATTTCCGACGGTAAAGTTATTTTTGAATCGGATACGCAGTGGGTGCTGGTGGATGTCAAGCGTGGGCGTCCGATGGCGATTCCCGACGAAATGAAACGACTCTATGTCGGACATTAAGTCGTCAGCGACGACTTAACGGCCGTTGCAACCTTTGTCTCCATAAGTGGAGAAACAAGTCCCGTTATCGGTGAAGAATGCCTGGTTCCATTTTTTGCCGTTAGGCAGGATGTATATCTCTAAAGAAATTCCCGGGTGATTGACGTCTGTCCAGCGGGCACTCATTGTATAGCGGGTGTTTTCGTTTTTTTTACCCTTGTTTAGGGCTAGACTTGTAAACATGGGCTTTTTCGGAGCGGTTCTTTGCCATTCGGCATTATTGTTGTTGGAGTCTTTCCACGAGAACGAGGTGTAGGTATCGGTTTCTTTCTTGTATGTCCCTTTGATTCGGTCGGCGACAATGTCGGCGACCCCTTCGAATCCTGCTTCTCTGAGGGCGTCGCACCAGGTTCCGCTTGTTCCGAGGATTTCGCTTACATTATAAGTGTTGTTGGCACTGTTGTGACTATTCTGGACATTGACAGAAAGGCCGTTGTGCACTTCGATGACAAAGAGGGTGGCTCCTCTTTCGTACTTGAAACCCTCGTACATCTTGTCGATCAGTTTCTGGAATTGTTCGTCGTTCATTTTTTTCGCGGTAACCGTATTGGTCAAGGCGGTTTCGTTTTCGATCAAAGCCTTGTTGAGCGCATCCCTCAGGTAATAAAGCTTCATGAGGTCCGTTTTTTCTTTAGTCTTTTCGATGACATTGAACAGCTTTGGAACGCCGACCGTTGCTAGGACACCCATGATCACGATAACGACCATGATTTCAATAAGGGAAAAGCCCTTTTTGCGCCGGTTATTTTCCGACGCCCTATTGAAGCTTGATACGCGAATCATATTTTTTCCTAATCTTGATTGTAAATATAACTTTAAAAAAACGAAAAGGGGAAAGGCAAAATTTTAAATTAGGATGCTAAAACTGTGAAAATATCCTTTTTTTTCTAATTTTGTCCTAGAAAATAATCGAACGATTGTTTTTAGTGATTGAATTTGCCTTATGCTTACCTCTCTTGCACTCATCTTTTTATTGGGGCTTCTGCTCGGATCGATCTTTTTGAAACTGAAACTTCCGAGTATTTTGGGGATGATTCTTACGGGGATTATTCTCGGACCGCATGTATTGAACTTGTTGCGGCCTGCGTTCCTCGATATTTCGGCCGATTTGCGTCAGCTTGCGCTTGTCATCATCTTGACGCGGGCAGGACTCACTCTCGATATTCACGAATTCAAGCGGATTGGCCGTTCGGCACTCCTGATGTGTTTTGTGCCTGCGACAGTGGAAATCGTTGGCGTGGTGGTGCTTGCGCCGCCACTGATGGGTGTCACTTATTGGGAGGCGGCCCTTATGGGCTCCACGATTGCGGCGGTTTCGCCTGCGGTGGTCGTGCCGCGAATGCTCAAGATGCTCGAAGAACGTCGCGGCGTAAAACATGGCATCCCGCAGATGCTTTTGGCGGGGTCGTCACTAGACGATGTCTACGTCCTGGTGACATTTGCTGCATTTTTGGCGCTTCTTAAGGGGGAGGCCGTTTCGGCAACGAGTTTCTTGGCAGTACCCGTTTCGATTGCCTTGGGCGCTTTGGTCGGGGTTATTTGCGGATTTGCGTTGGTATGGTTCTTCAAGCACCGGCACATGCGCGATACCGTCAAGGTGTTGATCATTCTCAGTTTTGCATTCCTTTTGAACGAACTGGAACATGATATTAGCCATATCGTGCCTTTTAGCGGAATGATCGCGGTGGTGGCGATTGCGGCGTGCATTTACGGGAAACACCCGGAACTTGCAAAACGCATCAGCGGAAAATTCACGAAGTTCTGGGTCGCTGCTGAAATTATTTTGTTTGTGCTGGTGGGTAGCACCCTGGATGTCGCTTATGCCTTTACGGCGGGAATCGGGGCGATTATCGTGGTGCTCGGAGCGATGATTTTCCGTATGGGAGGTGTCTTCGTTTGCATGTTGCGCACACCCTTGAGCAAGAAGGAACGACTCTTCTGCATGTTGGCTTATGTGCCCAAGGCGACCGTTCAGGCGGCAATCGGGGGAGTCCCCCTCAGTTTTGGGCTTGCCTGCGGTAATGACGTGTTGACACTTGCGGCGGTAGCCATTATGGTGACCGCTCCGCTCGGGGCAATCTTCATCGATAAAACGTACCGGCGGCTTGTCGCGGTAGACGAAAATTAGGAACAGCGGAGCACTTGACCCGGACGGATCATGTTGCCCTTGATGTTGTTCAACTGCTTGAGGCGCCTGATTGAAATTCCGTACTTGCGGGCGATTTTTCCGAGGCAGTCGCCTCGGCGAACCTTGTAGTAGCGGTGCTTGGCGAGTTCTTTCTGGAAATCCGCTTCGACGAGTTGTAGCTTGACTTCGTCGATTTCGGTCATCGCGTTGAGGAATGTACCTTCTTCGAAATTGAAGACCGTTGCGGGGTCGATGTAGTTTCCGTTGAATCGCATCTCAAAATGCAGGTGCGCTCCGAAAGAACGCCCCGTGTTGCCTCCGACGCCGATAGTATCGCCGGCCTGCAGTGTATCGCCGACATTGACTTGCCAGCTGGCGAGGTGTGCATATAAAGTAGTGAGGCCGTTCCCGTGGTCGAGGATGACGTATTTTCCGTAGCCCTTGCGACGGCCTTGGTTGCGGACCTTGACGACTGTTCCCTTGAATGCAGCGACAATGGTGCGGTCTTCGCCGTGGCAGAGTCCCAAATCGACCCCTCGGTGCATACGGTAGGTTCGGATGCCGTAAGGGGCTGAAACGCGCCTGCTTGCAGACGGAACAAAGGCGGTTGTCATGTCAAGCGTGAGTTTTTGCAGCGAATCTATGGTTGCGGAATCGGCTTCGGCCATGTCGGCCTCGAGTTCCGCTTCGGCTTCTTCACTTTCAGCACCAGCTTCTTCGTTGCCTTCTTCGGTGCTTTCATCGTTGTTTGAGGCAAGAGAATCTGTTTGGGGGAAATCAGTTAAAGAATCGGAGAGAGAATTAGTGCTTGCCACCTCGTTAGAAATGACGGGGGAGTTTCCGGCATCTTTTAGATTGAGGCTTTCCGTGGCTTTCCATTTTTGTGAAGAGTCTTCAACGGCAATAATTTCTTTCGCCGCATTTTCTTTACCGTTTTCAATCAGTGTCTCTGAAGTGGATGAAATATCGATTTCTTTTGCGAAAAGCGCAAAAGGCAACAAGGCGGTCAGTGTAAGGGTCGTCCATTTCATAAAAGTGTTTGGAAATGTAGAAAAAAGTTTTTTGAAATTTTATTTGATGGGCTCGGTATCTTGATTTTTCTATCTTTGGAAAACAATCGGATTCATTGTAAAATTATGATTAGTATTACCAAGCTTTTGATGGATACGCCGAATTACGGCGACCAGCTGCGTTATGAACCCAAGGCCCATGAATGCAAGAACGGCGTTGCTCCGGGTCGCGGCCCCGTGGTGGTGTGGAATTGCACCAAGACTTGCAACCTGAGTTGTGTGCACTGTTATGCCCGTTCCGAGGCTATTAAGTACCAGAACGAATTGACCCACGAAGAAGGCTTGGCGTTAATTGATCAGTTGGCCGATTTCAAGGTTCCGGTAATTCTCTTTAGCGGCGGTGAACCTTTGCTCCGTCCCGATTTTTTTGAATTGGCAAATTATGCGGCCTCTAAGGGAATTCGCCCGACTATCAGCACCAACGGCACCTGCATTACGCCTGAGGTCGCCCAAAAACTCAAGGACATGGGTGTGGGCTACGTGGGCATTAGCCTCGATGGCTGCGAAGCGACCCACGACAAGTTCCGCGGCAAGGAAGGCGCATACAAACTCGCTTTGCGCGGAATCCGCAATTGTGTGGCGACGGGCCAGAAGGTGGGGCTCCGCTTTACGATTACGCGCTACAACGTGCAAGACTTGAATGCGATTTTTGACTTGCTCGAAGCCGAAAATATCGACCGCGTGTGCTTCTATCACCTGGTTTACAGCGGCCGCGGCTCGGCGATGGTGCAAAATGATTTGAATCATGAAGAAAGCCGCAAGGCTATCGATTTGATTATTGACCGTACGCTCGACTTCAAGAAACGTGGAGTCAACAAGGAAATCTTGACGGTGGATAACCACGCCGATGCCATTTACCTGTATCGCCGTATGCAGCGCGAAGATCCGGCTCGCGCCGAGAAGGTGCTTGAACTCATTAGGCGCAATGGCGGCAACCGCAGCGGCATGGCCTTCGGTAACGTCGACAGCATCGGAAACGTTCACCCCGACCAGTTTACGCAGTATATTACGCTCGGCAACGTACGCGAACGCAGTTTCGGCGAAATCTGGAGTGACGAATCGAATCCGATTATGGCGGGCCTCAAGAACAGGAAGCCGATTCTGAAGGGACGCTGCCCCAAGTGCGCCTACCTGAACCTCTGCAACGGCAACTTCCGCACTCGCGCCGAGGCGGTGACAGGAGACTTCTGGGAAGAAGATCCGGCCTGCTACCTGACGGACGAAGAAATTAATGGATAATGTGGAGTGTGGAATGTGTAGTGAAAATCATCTCACACCACACACTTCAGTCGAGAAACACTTTCCCGCTTAAGTCATTCTGGAGGGACTCTGGACCCTGTAAGGGGATAGAGGACCGACGGAATCCAAAAAATGAACGAACCTGAACAGAATATTCTCGCTATCATCCAGGACGTATTTCCTTTGGAGGAACGTCCGTATCTGGTGTTGGCGGAGCAGCTTGGCTCCGATGAACAGAGCGTTTTTGCTGCAGTCGAGAATTTGCGCCAGTCTGGCATTATTCGCCGTATCGGTGGTGTGTACGATTCTAAAAAGCTCGGCTTTATTTCGAGACTTTGTGCGGGCAAGGTGCCAACGATTTCGGCAGGAACTTCCGATGATTCCGCCTTGAATGAGTTCGCAGCCACTGTGAATGAAATTCCCGCGATTACACACAACTATGTGCGCAGTCACGAATACAACGTCTGGTTTACCATAATAGCCCGGTCCGAAACGGAAATTCAAAAGATTGTAGATGAAGTTTGTTCAAAAACAGAACTGCACGATGTCCATATCCTGAATGCGACCAAGAAGTTCAAAATCAATACGGTGATGGGTGCTGGCGCACCAGCAAACAGAATTGGTGACGAAAAACGTCATTGCGAGCCGAAGGCGAAGCAATCTCCTGCCCACTTTTTATCCGCAAATGACAGAGCCCGAATCCGCATTGCCTGCACCGATATTCCGCACACCCTCACGCCGTTTAAGGATTGGGGCGTTACGTGCGACGAACTCCGCGACGACATCGCGCAAAAGAGAATGCGTCGTTTCGGGGCTATTCTCCGGCATCAAGAAGCGGGTTTTGCTTTTAACGCCATGGTCTGCTTTGCAAATTCCGAATTCGGATTTCAGAATTCGGAATTGAAAAAAGCGGGCGAAATTTTAGCAGGCAAGCGTTATATTTCGCATTGCTATGAGCGTCCTTCTTTCGAAGGTTTCCCGTATACACTTTACGCTATGATGCATGCCCAGTCCGCCGAAGAACTGGACCGCAATATCAAAGAGGCGGCCGCATCGATTGGTAACCCTGATTACGCCGTGTTGCATTCGTTGCATGAACTCAAGAAAACGAGTTTCCGCTTTTTCGCCTAAAAGGCGGTTATCTAACATTTATTTCAATTCCCACGCGGTGGCCTGTTTCGAAACCGAACAGCGTTCCTTCGTGGATTTCGTAATTGAGCCCTAATCCGACGGATAATCCTAAAATGTTGAAGTAGCGCATGGCGTCGAACTTCATTTTCGTGCCGCGGTACTTGTCCTTCATACCGCGATAACGCTTGTCCAGATTGCGATTTTCGGATTCTTCAATTCTGGCCTGGTAAAGGAAAACTTCGCTGAATTCCCAACCGGTCTTTAGTGAATCGTTCCAGCCGGGCCGCCACACGAAAGACGCCTTCAGACCGATTTCGTCGCCGGGCTTGTAATTTTTGTCTTCAAGGAAGGTGTTGTAACGGATGGCTGCTCCCAGAATGAGGTTCTTTGAAAACTGAAGCAAGCCGAACGGTTCCACATTCAATCGGTGAAAATGGTTCTTTGGGGAGCCTTCGCCGGGCGGGAACTGCCAACCGGCATTTAGCCCCAGGTAAGGGAAAATCAACCCTTTTGCGCCCAGGTACGTTTCGTTAAAGCCGTTGACATGTAGGTTGCAGTAATTGTGGATGTAGCCTTCGGTGGAATATTCGTAGCTGTAGCTTAGGAATCGGAACGCCCCGTCTACATAAAGACTTAGCCGCGGATGTACCGCATACTCTGCCGAGACCTCCATGTCGCCGCTGTAAACGTCTTCGTCTAACTCGACAGTCCCTTGAACGGAAATCGAACTTGTAGGTGGCAAAATCGGATGCAGGGATTCTGTGGCAAAACAGGTCACAAAACCAATCGATAGAAGGCATCCGACAAATTTGTTCATATTCTAAATATATATATTTCCAATGATGTTTTCGGCTCTGTTCAAGATTAACTCGCTTAAACGACTTGTCGCACTCTTGTGTTGCATCGTTTTTTCGGCTTGCTATTGGGCCGAAACCGAAGAAAATCCAGACTACTTGCCGATGGACGATTCGATGTACCCGTATGCCGGGCTTCCACGACTCGTCATCGAAATTGAAAACTTTGCAGGGCTGCGAGATCGGGAAACGGAATTCCCTTCAAAACTCCAGATTTACGGGGAAAAATCCCCCGAAAGCGAAGTTCTGGAACTGACCGTACGCGGTCGAGGCAATTCTAGTTTCAAAATGCCCAAGTACGGCATGAAATTGGAATTTAAGGACAAAGTGGAACTCTTTGGAATGCCCAAGAACCGTGACTGGGCGCTTATTGCCAATTATGGAGATAAGACTCACTTGCGCAACTACATGATGACGCGTCTTTCGGAATGGCTTGGGGCTCGTTATACCCCTCGGATGCAGTTCGTTGAACTTTATCTGAACCGGAAGTATATGGGGCTTTACCTGCTTTCAGAAACCGTCAAGGTGGCTAAAAATCGAGTTCACATCGAAGAAAACGACACGACGTTCCTTGTCGAAAAAGAAGATGTGAAAAAATACGATCCTCCTTATGTGATTACCGACAATAAGAACATTTATCATATCCGTTCACCGAAAAATCCTCCGGAAGAATCCTTGGAACTTTTGCAGAATCACCTGAACGAATTTGAAAAATTTTTGAAGAACCGCTACCTATATGAGGACGAAGAAATCCTGAATTGGATTGATTTGGAAGATTACCTGTTGTATTACTGGGTTCAGGAATACTCCAAGAACGAAGACGGAAATTATGCACGCAGCGTTTTCTTTACCTGGACAAAAGGGAAGCCGATTCATTTTGGTCCATTGTGGGATTTTGACTTGTCCTTCGGAAACGCGTCGCGTACGCAGAACCAGAACCCCGAGGACTGGTATATCAGGGAATACCGCTTGAATTACTATATCGTGAATAATCCCGTGGTAGATAGTGCGGTTGCTGTCTACTGGAAAGAGCATCGTGAAATATTCAAGGAACTTATCGACAGTATTCCCGTTTATCGTTCGATTATTGAACGCGCTATCGAGAATGAATATAGGCGATGGCCCATCATGAGCAATACCGAAAACTGGGCGCTCAAGGATCCCTACGATTCTTATGACGAAGCTGTAGAAACGATGGCGTCCTGGATGCGCAAACGCTTCGAGTGGATCGATGAGGAAATTCAGAGTTCGGAATTCGAAAATCGGAATTAGAAAAGAGAGTTTTTCTAAATTTGGACCATGCGCAAAATCTACATGGCAGGAATGAGCCACAAGGTGGCTGAAATTGCAATCCGCGAGAAGTTCTATATTCCGATGGATGTCAAGACGGAAGCTCTGAAAGATTCTCCGTTCGACGAACTTTTGATACTTGCGACCTGTAATCGAACCGAAGTGTACACGGCTTCCGACCGTGAAATTTCGGGGGAAGAACTGGTGCGGTACGTATGTAATCTGGCGGGACAGGACTATAAAGATTTTGCGAAATTCTTTTATTTCAAGTCCGGAGACGATGTCGCACATCATGTGATGAACGTATGTGCGGGGCTCGATTCCGTGGCCATGGGTGAAGACCAGATTTTGCACCAGATTGGGCGTGCCTACGAGACGGCGCGTGAACTCGGCGCTACAGGAAATAGCCTGAACAAGCTTTTCCAGAGTGCGATTCACACGACCAAACGCATCAAGACCGAAACGAACTTGAGCAAGCTCAGCTGCAATATTCCGTTCCTTGCGATGAAACAGGTGCAGCGGACATTCGATGATCTTGAAAATCGAACCGTTTATATCGTGGGGCTTGGCGAAATGGGTTCGCTGATGCTCAAGTATGTGCAGGAATATACGACCAACATTTTTGCCAGCAGTAAGACTTTTGCGAATGCGGAAAAATTTGCGGATGTATTGACTCCGGTGCGTTTTGAAGATCGCTATAGCGTTATTGGTAAATGCGATGTCGTGATTCTTTGCAGCGCCTGTCACGAACCGATTGTCACAAAAGAGGAATATGCGAAGGCGATTGGGACCGTAGAAAACACCAAACGCCTGGTCATTGACCTGGGCAGCCCGCGCAATGCGGAAGCCTCTATTGGCGAAATTGCTGGTGTGGAATATGTCTGTGTCGATGATCTTGAAAAGATAGTATCGGAAAACCGTCGCTTGCGTATGGTGGAGCTCGAAGCGGCTCAGAAAATTCTGAAAGAAGGAATCGACGAGTTCTTGCACTGGAACCGTATGGATAATGTCTCGAAGCAGATTAGCCTGCACGCGGAGCAGATGCTGAATGTGGCGAACGAGGAATCCGAAAAGTTGTTGCGTTCCATGCCGGATTTGGCGGAAGAAGACCGCCACCGAATTTCGATGATGTATGAGCGCTTTGCGAAGAAACTGGCGAACGATTACCTTTACAAGGTCAAGGCGGAAAATTCACCCGAAGATGTGCAAGTCTTCTTGAAGTGTCTGGAGGCAATCCATGAGTGAGTTCAAGCTACGGGTCGCGACGCGTAAGAGCGCCCTTGCCATGGCGCAGACGACCATGGTTGCCGAGGCTATCGTGCAGGCGAATCCTGGTCTGAGCTACGAACTTGTCTCGATGACGACCGAAGGCGACCGCCGGCTCGACAAGTCTTTGGCGAGTTTCGGCGGCAAGGGCGTGTTCATCAAGGAGCTGGAAGTCGCCTTGCTTGAGGGCCGCGCCGATATTGCCGTCCACAGCTTGAAGGACATGCCTGCTGAAGTGCTACCGGAATTCAAGCTTGCCGCGGTGTTACACCGCGAGGACCCGCGCGACGCCTTTGTCGCGCGCGGGGGAGTGGACGGCTGCAGGTTCATGGAGCTGCCCGCAGGAGCCCGCATCGGTACAGGAAGCATCCGTCGCGTCGTGCAACTGAAGGCGCTTCGCCCAGATCTCGAATATGTGCCTATTCGCGGGAATATCCAGACGCGCCTTTCTAAATTGGCTGAACTTGACGGAGTGGTGCTCGCCGCCGCAGGCCTCAAGCGTATGGGCCTCGCCGACCAGGTGACAGAGTTTTTCAGTACCGAGCACATGCTCCCGGCATCGGGCCAGGGCATCTTGGCAATCGAAACACTTTCTCAGCTGCGTCATTGCGAGGGCAATAGCCCGAAGCAATCCATAGACGCAATTCTTGCGCATGTCAATGACGCCGAATCGTATGCCATCGCCGTCGCCGAAATGGCCTACCTCAAAGCTCTCGATGCCGGTTGTCAATTTCCCGTGGCGAGTTTCGCCGAATTTGTCGACACCGCCGCAACTGCCGATGGCGTGCGCGAATTGAAAATTCGCGGTATCTACTGGGATGAAATTTCGAAACGCCTTCTCCGAGCCGAAATCCTGCATTCCGTGAGTCTTGAATCTCCCGACTTGATTGCGCAATCCCGTGCGGTAGGCGTGGCGCTCGCTCAAAAAATTCGCGAACAGATGTAGTTTTTTGTTAATAAAGGTTTTAAGATGTCTGATTTTGGAAAGGTGTTCTTGATTGGTGCTGGTCCTGGCGATCCTGGCCTTTTGACACTTCGTGGCAAAGAAGTCCTGGAGCGTGCCGACGTGGTTGTCTATGACCGTCTTGTTTCTCCGGCAATTCTTTCGATGTGCAATGCCAAGGCCAAGATGGTGGATGTGGGCAAGACGCCAACTCACCATAAGGTCAAACAATCCGAAATCAATAAGCTGCTCGTGCAGTTTGCCCGCGAAATTCCGCATGGTGTTATCGCCCGTCTTAAGGGGGGCGACCCGTTCGTATTCGGTCGTGGCGGCGAAGAAGCCCTTGAACTCGTGGACGCGGGCGTGGAATTCGAAGTCGTGCCGGGAATTACCTCTGCCATATCTGTTCCTGCTTACGCGGGCATTCCCGTAAGCCACCGTGGAATCGCCACGAGTTTCCACATCGTTACTGGCCACGAAAAAGATAACGCAGAAATCTCCCTTGATTTTGAAACTCTAGCCAAGTGTCCGGGGACCCTCATCTTCTTGATGGGAATCTCGAATATGGATTTTATCGCGCATCGACTGATGGAATGCGGTAAGGATCCCAAGACTCCGCTCGCCTTTATCGAAAAGGGGACAACGCCGTACCAGCGAACCGTCATGGCGACCCTTGAAACGGCGGGGGAGACTATTGTCCGTGAAAATGTGACTGCCCCTGCGATTACGATTATGGGCGGCGTCGTTGAACTCGGCAAGACCCTTGCCTGGAAAAAGAACCTGCCGCTGTCGGGCAAGCGTCTGGTGGTTACCCGTGCAGCAAAGCAGTCCAGCGGCATTTCATCGCGACTCTCTGCGTTCGGAGCAGAAATCATTGAATCGCCGATGATTGAAACCCGTACGCTTGACGGTCCGTTTGTAATTAGGTCTAACATGGCCTCTATCGACACAAGGTGTCTCCAGGGGGATCGTAATGAAAAATGTCATTCTGGAGTGGAGCGTAGCGAAACGATAGAATCCAGGCTTGCTGTTTTTAACACCCTTAAGGATTTCAACCTTCTCGCTTTCACAAGTACGAACGGAGTCGACAGTTTCTTCAAGCAACTGTTTGCCGCGGGTTATGACGTGCGTGTCCTCGCGGGCAAGAAAATCGCCAGTGTCGGGAAAATTACCGAAAAGAAGCTCCTTGAATATGGTATCCGTTGCGACTACGTTCCCGAAGACCACACCGCTGAAGGTCTCGGAAAGTTACTTGCGTCTCAATGCGCCGACTGCCGTCAGGTGTCAAAAGATGAACCGAAAATCCTCCTCCTTCAGGGAAATCTCGCCGATGATACCTTGCTCGGGTATCTACCGCACGCCACCCGCTGGATTGTTTACGAGACACTTCCTGTTACGGAATGCCCGGAATGGAAATGCGAGGCGGTTGCTACGGCCGATGCGGTCGTTTTTGCAAGTTCGAGTGCCGTCGAAAATTTTGCGAACTTGAATAAATCCTGCGTGAGTCAAGATGCCCATCCGCTCGCATTCTGCATCGGCCGAATGACAGAATCTGCCGCCCAAAAATACGGATACAAAACGGTCGTTTCCGAAGAAACGACCATGGATTCGCTCGTAAAAAGAATTGTTGAATATTACAGCTAAAGATTTTCGTGCAAGGTAAGGTTGCGCGTCATGAACGCATAGACAGCCTTGTTTCCCATTCGGCTCAGGAATCGCACGATCGTGTTTACCTTGTAATTATTCAACATCATATTGTATTCGATTGTTACACGGTGTTCTTCGGTGTACAAAATGTGTTCGTAATATTTTTGAACCTCTTCGCTCGTGTTTTGCTTCCAAAGAATCCTGAGTACGTCCTGAATATCCTTTGCACCGAATGAATGGACTTCTCGCAAAAAGGCTTCGTTGGCATATATGGTGCGGTAATGCCTGTCTTCGCGTTCGACGATTGCAATGGGAATGTCGCTTGCGATGTCCATCTTCTTTTCACGCAGTGGTGTATTGTCCAGGAAGTTGATTCGACCGATTTCGTCGTAATACAGTCGTTCTTCCGGGGACTCGTTGGTATCGAAAGAGCAAAGTTCGGCACGCCTATTGTGGAATTCTTCGAGCGGCAGGGGTTTGCTAAAATAGTAACCTTGAATCAACTCGCAACCGATTTTTTTCATGAACTCGTACTGTTCCTGAGTCTCAACACCTTCGACGAGCGTGTGGATACCCAGTTTCTTGGCCAAGTCTACGATGGACGCCAAGATGACCTTGGTTTTCGGTGTCTTGTCGAAGCTTCGCAAGAAGTTCATGTCGATCTTGAGAAAATCGAAATCATAGCTCTGCAAGTTGTTGAAGGAACTGAATCCCGAGCCGAAATCGTCTAGCCACACCTGGTAGCCTTCTTCCCTGAGTTCCCGGATGATTTTACCCAAGCTACTGAGATCTGCGGCAAAGGCGCTTTCGGTAACTTCAAGCACCAGGTATTCCTTAGGAATATTGTATTTTGTTACAGCGTCGTCTATGATTTTCTTGATATCGCTCAATTCGAAGTCGAGACGGGAAAGGTTTACAGAAATGGGCTGGTAGGCAAAGCCGCTATCGATGTCGTCTCGCAAGTCCTTGCAGGCGTGTTCAATAATGTAGGCATCGAGTTTATGAATCAGGTGGACTTTTTCTAGAACATCAAAAAAAATTAGGGGAGAAATCATGCCTCGATCGGGGGCAATCCACCGGGCAAGGGCTTCGTATCCGCAAATTTTTCCGGTTAGCGCACGGACAACGGGCTGGTAGTAAACTTTGAAGTACTCTTTTTCAAAAGCTTCTTCAAAATGCTCCAGAACATATTGTTTTTGTTCGTGCCTTTTGGCTAGTTCACTGTCGTAAACTTCGTAAGCCTTGTTGTATATGCCGTGGACTTCACGACAGGCGAGGGAGGCCCTGTCCATCATGATGACAGGTTTGTGCGTAGACCCGTCTACAATGTAGATGCCGGCCTTGATCTGGTTACGGAGTCCTTTGGGTGAATTGCCCATGATTTCGTTTAAAATCTTAATGCGATCGCCAATTTCGTCGACAGTAAGGTTCAGACTGATAACAACGAGATGGTCGGCTCCGGCTCGTAAGACCTTTTCTCCTTTAAAAAGCCGCAAGAGCTCATCCCTGAACTCGCACAGGTATTCATTTCCGCCTTGATACGAAAAGCGCTGGTTAATCGCCTTGAAATTCATCACATTGAAAAATATGATGGTTGACTTGAGTAAAGGAAAAAAATCGGGATTCTTTTGAGTCTGTTCAAAGAACCACGCCACAAGGTTAAGGCCTGTTATGGGGTCGTTTTTCTCAAGAGATCCTGGTCCTATCCCCATTTTATTAATCTGCGGTGGGGAAAAGGAATTTTGAGTTTGATTGATATTTTCAAATTCACCATTCATTTCAAAAATTTTCTCCGTTCAGCAAATTTAATTTAACTAATGAAAATAAAAAATGGAGCTTTTCTGTAAAAAAAGCTCCATTTTTCTACAATTTTATTACTCCAAATTGGAATATTCTACGTCTTCCTATGCGAAAAACGAAGAATTTCTGCCATGATTAGAATTTCGGGTAGCCGTCCTTGAGGCTTTCGTCGTAGTGTGCGCGCTCCCCGCCGATGAACTTCGGGCGCGTGCGCGCTGCAATCAGGATTGCCTTGCCGATATGCGTTAGCTGCATGTGGACAGGAACCGCGACTTCTTTCAGGTGCATGCCGATGAGCGTTCCGCCGATATCGAGGCCTGCGTCTGCCTTGATATGCTCAATGGCGACCGGATGCTCGAAGGCGCTGTAGCAGGCTGTCGCAAAAGAACCGCCCGCCTTGGGCTGCGGCACTACGTTCACGATTTCGGCATTGGGGACTGCCGCATGCTCGACGATGATGGCTCGGTTCAGGTGCTCGCAGCACTGCGCCGCGATGTTGATGCCGAGCGGCTTGAATACGGAGGAGAGTCCTTCGAAAATCGCCTTGCCGACTTCGGGCACGGAATGGCTCCCGATGTCGTTTCCGAGCGTGGAGCTCGTGCTGCAACCGATGACCACAATCTGGCCCGCCGTGAGGTGTGCCTTTTCCACAAGTTCCTTGGCGGCGTTCATCGCGTCGTTACGAATCTGTTCGACAACATTCTTGTCGTCTATCTCGTATGTAATACCTGCCATGTTTTACCTCATTGTCATTACCAACTGCATTGTCATTCTAGAGTGCTTTCCTCATTGTCATTCTGGAGCGCGTAGCGCGATAGAATCCACTCATAAAAAATAGTTTTTTACTATATTCCTTGGCAAGCATTTTTAATTGAACGACGCCCTGTTTGACGAGCGTCTGGAAGTGTTTTCCTCATTGTCATTCTGGAGCGCGTAGCGCGATAGAATCCACCCTGGATTCTGTCATTCTGGAGGCCCATCGGGCCGATAGAATCCATGGACCCTATCGGTCGTTACGCTCCCTCTAGGGTGACAACTGGAATGTCATTCTGGAGCGGAACGCAGTGTAGCGATAGAATCCATTGTTTTTCCAGAATAGATTTTGTATTTTACACTCATGCAAAAGAGGGGATACACTTATATCTTGTTCAACAAGAAGAACGGCACATTGTATGTCGGCGTTACGAGTAATTTAAAAGAACGTATTGCTCAACACAAGCAAAAAATCTTTGAGGGCTTTACCCAAAAGTACGGCATAGACAAGTTAGGGTACTTTGAAGAGCATACGGATATGCGTCACGCCATAGAACGTGAAAAGTCCATGAAGAACTTGTTAAGAGCCAAAAAGATTGAATTGATTCAATCAATGAATCCCGAATGGGAAGATTTGTTCTTTAAACTGTAGAGGACTGGACCCTATCGCATCGGCCAGCGGCCTCGCTCCAGGGTGACAGAAACATTGTCATTCTGGAGACCCATCGGGCCGATAGAATCTATGGTCCCTATCGGTCGTTACACTCGCTCCAGGGTGACAGAAACATTGTCATTCTGGAGACCCATCGGGCCGATAGAATCTATGGTCCCTATCGGTCGTTACACTCGCTCCAGGGTGACAGCAGGATTTACTCCCACGGCGCTTTCACTTTGTTCAAGCGCGTGTTCACGCGGCTCGGTCATGACAAAAAGCTTGCTTTTTGTCGCGACTCTCGCCTTATTCCCACTCAATAGTTCCAGGCGGCTTGTGCGTCACGTCGTACCACAAACTTCCGGCACCTTCGGCTTCGAACTTGCGCCAGAGTCCGGCCAGCATTCCCTGGTCGATTTCAGCGAAGTTGGCGGTCATGGCTTCGGTGGAGTTCACCGGGCGCATCACGATGCAGGGCTTGTTTGCCGTGCGGAGCGGGACGAGCACCACGGGCATCTGCCAGATCTTTTCGTACAAGTCGTTTGCCTGCAAGAATTCGGTACAAATGTTGTCGAACTTGCGGAGCGTATCGAAGTTTTCGCGAGTGGCGTACTGTTCCACAAGCTTCGGGTCTTCATCGGCCACGCTACCAATCTGGTAAATCACGCGGTTGATGGCCTTGAAGCGGTTGGCAAGTTCGGTGGAGAACTTTTCGCAATACTTCCAGGAGAGACCCGGAGTGGTGATGAGGAACGGTTGCGCGTAGGTGCGACCGTCGCCCTGCACGCCCACGCTCTTGATGGGGAGCAGGCGGCCCGCGATGTTGTTTGCCTTCAAGTAGTCGGCGAGGGACTGACCAGCGGTGTCCTTCACGTCTTCGAACTTCACCATATCGTCGGTGAGCTTGCCTTCGCTGCAGAGCAGGCGAACGCCGAGGCCCGGACCCGGGAACGGGTGACGCCACACGAGGTTGTGCGGAATGCCGAGTTCTTCGCCGAGCGCGCGGACTTCGTCCTTGTATAGGTCGGCGAGGGGTTCCAAGACGAGGCCCTTTTCCATAAGGTCCAGGACTTCTTGCACGCGGTTGTGGTGCGTTTTGATCTTGTCGGCGTTCTTGGTACCGCCGCTTTCGATGGTGTCGGGGTAGATAGTGCCCTGCGCCATCATCCACTGGTTCGGATCGAGGTTGAGCTTCGCCATTTCCTCGTCCTTGACCGTCAGGAATTCCTTACCGATGATGCCGCGCTTGGTTTCGGGCGCGGTCACTCCCTTGAGCTTCGCGAGGAAGTGCTCGCTGGCGTCGCGGACCTTGAGGTTGTTCATTCCCTCGGCCTTCAAAAATTCCATAATCTTCTGGGATTCGCCGAGGCGCATCATGCCGTTATCCACATGCAGGCCGAGGACTTTTTCGGGGCCCAGCACGCGGTTCAAGAGCACGAATGCAACGGTGGAGTCCACGCCGCCGGACACAAGCAGGAACACCTTGCGGTCCTTGACCTGTTCCTTGATGCGTTCCGTGATGAGCGGCAGGTAGCTCTTCATGTTCCAGGTCTTCTTTGCACCGGTAAAGTCCACGAAGTTTTCCAGCAATTTCATGCCGAACTTGCTGTGGGTGACTTCGGGGTGGAACTGGATGCCGAAAATCTGGCGTTCGGGCTTGTCGCTATCGAATGCGACAGCGGCGATTTCGCAGTCCTTGGTGCTGGCCACAATCTTGTAGCCCTCGGGGAGCTTCGTGACCTGGTCACCGTGGCTCATCCACATCGGGGATGCCTTCGGGAGACTCTTCAAAAGCGGGCATTTTTCGTCGCCGACGATGAGGTCGGCAATGCCGTATTCCTTGACCTTGCCCGGTTCCACGTGACCGCCTAACTGTTGGGCAATGAGCTGGTGACCGTAGCAGATGCCGAGCTTCGGCACCGGGAGGTCCAAAATCTCGGGATTGTATTCCGGGGCGTCCGCGGCATACACGCTGCTGGGACCGCCACTGTAGATGATTCCCTTCACGCCTTCGAGCTCGCTGACGGGAGCAGCGGGGGAGTGGATTTCGGTAAACACGCCCAGGCGGCGCACGCGGTTAGCAATCAGGTGGGCGTACTGCCCGCCAAAGTCCAAAACTGCAATAGTATCGACATTCTTCATACGCTCCAAAAATAGAATATTTTGCGTTTCTTGGGATAAAAATACCACCGATGTGATGGATATTGCTGATTTTTGTTTTTTTTACATATCACATTGAACACTTTGAATTTCCTTTATTATATTTAGTTTATGCGTATTTTAAATTATCTCTTTCTTGGATTGGCCGTTTCGGCCTATGCTGCCGTCGATTCGACAGAAACCGTTACTTCTCAACCTGAACCGTCACAAACGGAAGTCCAGGTCGCGCCCACGGTCGCTCCGTCTCAGGAACCTTCTCAGCAACCACTGCAATCACAAAAAATTTCGCAGCAGGCTCCGCAATCTCAGCAACCTCTGCCACCACCGCAGTCCCAACAACCGATGATGCAGCCGCAATATGCCCCGCATCCGCAAATCTATCCAACGGCACAATATGTCCAGCCGAGTCCTGTTTACGCACAGCGGCCGGTTGCCCAACCGATGCAACAACCTCGTTCGGACACTCCGGAAAAAGTTCCTGAAAAGAACTACATCCATAACGGATTCTTCTTCGAAGCCGATTTGGGCGTGCGTTACATGAGGCTTGAAAATAAGGAATATGACGACTATTTCGATGAACGGAACGGTGAACTGATCGTAGGCGATAACGGAAACTCAGCCGAGAGCCGATTCAAGGGATTCGGTCCCGATTTCGGCCTCAAGTTCGGCGGAATCGTCGCTAGCCGCCTGGCGCTTTACTGCAATCTGGAATTCTCGTCTATGGATGGAAATTTTAAGGCTTCCCGCACTGAAAACGGTTGGGAAAAATCCAGTGCCGATTTTGAAACAGACGCCATCCGTTTTGCATTCGGTGGCGGTACCCATTTCTTCTTTACCCCTGATCCGAACAGCGTTTTTTACGGAACCTTTATCGGTGCTTCGGTCAGTATTGTCGCTGAAGAAGCTGGCTTGACCTCTTCGTATAACGACCACGATGAACTTGAAATTTCAAAGAGCGACCTCTCCTTCGGTTTGCAGCTCGGAAAGGTCTGGATGGTCAATGACTCCTGGAACGTAGGCCTTACGGTAAAGGGTTCGTTGGATGGCGGAATTCGTGACGGCGAAAGCGGAAACGACTCGGACTACTATTCGTTGTCGGCCAACCTGGCTGTCATAAGAAAATAAAATGCGTCTAAAATCCGTATTGAATGCGCTCCTTCTAACGTTTGGCCTTGCCGCCGTTTCTTATGCTGGAGTTTACGATTACAATCCTTCTCAAGCTACTTATGCCAGTCAGGGGCAGTATTCCTATATCCACAATGCCTTCTATTTTGAAGCATCGCTGGGCTTGCAGTATCTGAATATCAGCGATGAGAAAAAAGACGAAGAAGAAATCCTCTATGAATCCAGTGGGAATATCTATGAAACTGATTTTTCCGGTATGGGTCCTGAATTTTCTGCTCGGTTTGGCGGAATAATTTCTAGCCGAGTCGCCCTGTTCTGTCTTTTGGAAATATCTTCGCTCAAGGTAGCTGATTATGAATATGCGGAAAGACAAAATGGCGATATCCGCTACGTTGAAAAAAATTCCGAAGGCGGAATACGATTTGCGATTGGAGGCGGATTGAATGTTTACTTTGTCAGAGATCCATCTAATCCGTTATATGGTCTATATGCAGGTGCTTCATTTGCCATCGCCTACTTCAACCTAGGTGACGATGATTCGTACTTTGACGAAGAAAGGCGCACTAGGCCATTAGATGAAGCCTATTTCTCTCAATCAGCAGGAAGTGTTGGTTTTGAATTCGGTAAATTATGGTATATGACAGATATGTGGAATGTTGGAGCCGGAGTACAAATGGCATTTGATTCTCCAGACCGTACCGACGAAGACGATGAAAATATCTACTATACTTTAGCATTCAAAATTATGATTGTGAGAAAATAATTCTTGATGAATTTTTCGGATTGAAATTGTAAATTTGTCTATAAACTGAAAATCCCGCACGGTCTGTGCGGGATCTTTTGTATCCATTTTTAGAGCCTTTAATCGACTTTGGTCCGCGTTCGTCTGCGCGATTATTCGCCGCAGGACATTTCGCGGGCAAGCTGGATAAGGGTCTGCACGCCGAATCCGGTTGCGCCGTATTCGGTGTATTTCCACTTCTTGTCGACGAAGGCGGTGCCGGCGATGTCCCAATGCGTCCAGGCGGTGTTTTCGGGCACGAATTCCTGGAGGAAGAGGGCCGCAGAAATGGCACCTGCGTCGCTGCCGGTATTCTTGAGGTCGGCGAAGTGATCCTTGAGCGCGTCGGCGTATTCTTCTTCGAGCGGCATGCTCCAGAATTTTTCGCAGCAGGCTTCGCCGCAGTTGATCACCTTGAGGCCAAGGTCGTCATCGTTGCTGAAGAATCCCGTGACGGCATAGCCGAGGGCGCGGACCATGGCGCCCGTAAGGGTGGCGAGGTCCACGATGTGCGTTGCTCCGATAAGGCCCGCTTCGGCAAGTCCGTCGGAGAGGACCAGACGGCCTTCGGCGTCAGTGTTGTCGACCATGACGGTCTTGCCGTTCTTGGCGGTAAAGATGTCGCCCGGCAGCACGGATTTATTGCCAATAGCATTTTCGGCGAGGCAGCAGACGGCGCTCACGCGAATCGGGAGCTTGAGTGTTGCAATGGCCTGGATGGCGGCGAGCGCGGTCGCGGCACCACTCATGTCGCTAATCATTTCGGGCATGGATTTAGGCGGTTTCAGGCAGAGGCCGCCGGTATCGAAGGTGAGACCTTTGCCGACAATCACCAAGTGGTCCTTGGAGGTGCGCTTTGCGGGCTTGTATTCGAGCGTAATCATGTGCGGCTCGTGAGAACTGCCCTTACCGACGGTCACGTGGCCCATGAAGCCTTCCTTTTCGAGCTGCTTCATGTTGCGAACCTTGATGCTTAAGCCTTCGGTGTACTTGGCGACGGTCTTTGCGCGTTCCACGAATTCGGCGGGGTAGAGGTCGGAAGCACTTGTGTTGATCAAGTTCTTAGCAAGTGTAATGGCCTTCTGTTCTACGGCGACGTCTTCGGCAATCTTCTTGAAATCCTTGACGTGTTCGCCGGCGACGATTTCGTAGGTCACCTGGAAGTTCGGCTTTTGTTTGCTCTTGTAGGCATCGAACTTGTAGTCAGCGTAATGCAGGCCGTGCAAAATGGCCTTGAACTGCTCATCGGCCGCGTCGGCGAGGAACAGGCTTACGCAGGGAATCTGTTTCTTCATCGCCTTCTTGGCGAGACGGTAGGCGGCCATGCGCAGGTGGTCGAGGGCGGAAAGACCGCGTTCCTTGGCGGCGTCCACAAAGATGGTATTGCAACCGTCAATTTCTAGGTATTCGAGGTCTTCGAAGGGGCCTTCCTTCATGCCCTTCAGAATGGTTTCGACCTGTTCTTCGCCTTCGGGGGAGAGAACGGTGGAAAATTGAACAGATTCTTTGACATAAAACAGGGCGTATGCCTTGCTGTCAGTGTTTTTGAGATTTTCGGAAGAAACGATATTCAAGTTCATGATTTAAATGTAGTAAATAGTAGAGAAGTTTGATGTCAGGGCTTTAACCCCTTTGAGGTGAGGGGTTATTTCGTGAATTTATAGCGGCCGAGAAGGTCGAAATAGCGGGCCTTCGGGGAAATCTTGATAGGCTTGGGAGTCTTGCGTAGGGCTGTTGTTCCTTCGGGTTTTGAATAATAATGTATCGTTATGAATCCATCGGAATAAAATGACAACGAATAGCCGTTGGTCATAGGTTCGTAAGTGATTGTGTTGGTGATAGTTCCGTTTTGGTTCAGTTCAAGACATTTGGTATTTTCCGTATCGCTGACATAGATTTCTGCATTGGAGAGCGCAGCCGAGTTGTCCTTCCCGGAGTATCTGTTGAAGATGACGGAATCGCCCTTGTTGATGATTTCCTCGAAAATTTCTTGACCGAAATCCAGATCTTTTGTCAGAACGCTTGCGGACTGACTTGTCACCTTTATGGTCTTTTGGTTCCCCAAGACTCCCTGGACATAATAATTCTCGAAAATAAATGTGGTATCTCCTGAGGTGGAATCCTTCATGAAATACTCGATGCCCTGTTTTGTCAAGGTGCTTTCATCCTTGTTCCAATAGTAATTCATGGTGGAGGTCGAGCCGCTTTCTTTCTCGAAAAATAGGCTTCTGCTCACTTTGCCATTGGAGTATGTGTATGTTTGATTGTAAAAATTTGGCGAGATGACGGAATCTAATTGGAGTCCGCTATCTTCAATCATGTAGTAACCAGCAATCTCTTTGAAAACAGCGTCTGTGCAAGTGTTGGCTGAGACAGTGGTGCTTATCGCGAATACACTCGATAAAAACAAGGCGATAAAATCGCTTTTTTTGAGTTGTTCCATTTTTCCTCCTATTTAATTTGCTTTAAATATAAAAAAACCGCTAGGCGTGTGCCTAACGGTTTCAACGTTTTTTGTTTGAATCCTATTGACATCGACCCCGCAGTGCGGACAGAACGTGGGATTATCTCGTGTACTTATAACGGCCGAGGAGGTCAAAGTAGCGGGCCCTGGGGGAGATTTTGACGGGCTTGAGAGTCTTGCGGATGGAAGTGGTCTTTTGTTGATTATTGATAAAAAATATTTCTTCAAAGGAATAGTCCGAAGTGATTTTTAGTGAGTAACCCTGGTGATTGGGTACATACAGCGTACTTTCTTTTAGAACACCGTTTTCATTGTATCGGCTGCATTTAAAATCATCTTCTTTATCTGCAATATAAAAGAATTTTTCTATTTCAGTATCATTCATTCCGTAATCTCTGTAATTCAATGTCCTTACTTCAATAACGGAATCTTTTTGCAAAAAGTACTCGTAAACGAAATAGGATTCGTCATCATATTCAATGGTCGCTATGTATGAATCGGTCGCTTTTGTTGTGTTGCTTATTTCATTTTTAATCCCGTTATTATATTTAGATAAATGAAAACATATTGTATCTTGTGTACTACAATCTTTTGAGATTATCTCGTGATTGCGATTTTTTAAAATAGTTTCATTTGTATCGTTATAAAAATATTCAACACTAGGATTATTATCCTTTGTTGAAGAATATTCAAGGATGCTGTCTAATTTTTCATTGCTGTAATAAAATTTTTGAAAGTCTTCGTCTCCCGTATTTTCTTTGGTGTATATAGAATCAATAAAAATGCCGAATACTTGATTCGTGTATATACTCGCTTTCAACTTGAAAACGGCGTCTGTACACGTATTTGCCGAAGCTGCTTCATTCAAGGCGAAAACGGCAACAGAAACTAGAAATAATGATTTGAGAATCATAAATATTCTCCTTAATTTGCTTTAAATATAAAAAACCGCCAGGCGATTGCCTAGCGGTCTTTAAAGCTTTTGGCTTTGGATCCTATCGGTCGCTGCGCGACCTCCAGGATGACTGATTACAGTTTGCCCGTGAGCAACAAAGCCCTCGGGTGTTAACCGAGGGCGGTTGACGCTTTCAGCGTCCGCGGCTTCACTCGGTCATGAAATTATGCAAGCATAATTTCGTGACGCTCGTTTTGCACGCTTTTGCGAGAGCGAGGCGATATCACATTTTTAATCTGCGATAGAGCCGAGCGGTCTCATTAGAGCTTGTTGTTAGAACCAAGAACGTCGACGATCTTGTGTTCGTACATCTTCTGCATGTTTTCGCGAGCCGGCTTGAGGTACTGGCGCGGGTCGAAGTGTTCCGGATGTTCGTCGAAATACTTACGGATAGCGGCAGTCATGGCGAGACGGCTGTCAGAGTCGATGTTGATCTTGCAGACAGCGGACTTGGAAGCTTCGCGGAGCTGTTCTTCCGGAATACCGACGGCATCCGGGAGCTTACCACCGTGGGCGTTGATGGTATCGACTTCGTCCTGCGGAACAGAAGAAGAACCGTGGAGAACGATCGGGAAGCCCGGGAGCTTCTTTTCGATGGCGTGGAGCACGTCGAATGCCAGGGGAGGCGGAACGAGCTTGCCAGTCTTCGGGTCGCGAGTGCACTGTTCCGGCTTGAACTTGTAAGCACCGTGGCTGGTACCGATGGAGATTGCGAGGGAGTCGCAGCCCGTACGGGTAGCGAAGTCGATCACTTCTTCCGGCTTGGTGTAGTGAGATTCTTCAGCCTGGACTTCGTCTTCCACACCGGCGAGAACGCCGAGTTCAGCTTCGACGGTCACGTCGTGCTGGTGAGCGTATTCAACAACCTTCTTGGTGAGGGCGATGTTGTCTTCGTACGGAAGAGCGGAACCGTCGATCATCACGGAAGAGAAACCGTTGTCGATGCAATCCTTGCAGAGTTCGAAAGAGTCACCGTGGTCGAGGTGGAGCACGATCTGCGGATTGGCGCAGCCGAGTTCCTTGGCGTATTCAACAGCACCCTGAGCCATGTAGCGGAGGATGGTGCCGTTTGCGTAGTTGCGGGCACCCTTAGAGACCTGCATGATCACCGGAGACTTCTGCTTCACAGCAGCCTGCACGATGGCCTGCATCTGTTCCATGGTGTTGAAGTTGAAAGCCGGGATGGCGTAGCCACCCTTAACAGCCTTTGCAAACATTTCCCTGGTGTTCACCAGGCCGAGTTCCTTGTAAGAAACTGCCATTTGTTTTACCTCTTGATTCTTTGGCGACTTGCATCGCCGGTTAAAAGTTACGAGCTAAATTTAGTAAAAAAATCGGAATTCGGAATTCAGATTTCAGAATTAACCTCCAAAAAACAATTCCGAACTCCGAAATCAGAAATCTGAAATTACTTCGCTTCCTGCTGCAGGGCCTTGTCCTGGATCACGAGGTCCACGCGGCGGTTCTTCTGACGGCCTTCCTTGGTGGAGTTGTCGGCGACCGGCATGGTCATGCCGAGCCCCTTGGCGGTCAGGCGGTCTTCGGCGATACCCTGTTCCACGAGGAATGCCTTCACGTTGTCGGCGCGTTGCTGGGAAAGCTTCATATTGTGTTCGGCAGAACCGGTGTTGTCAGTGTTACCTTCGATGGACACGTTGAACTGCTGGTACACGGAAAGAATGCCGGCGACCTTGGCAAGGCTCGTCTTCAGGTCAGCTTTCAAGTCAGCCTTGTTCACGGCGAACAGGATGTCGGACATGGAAAGGATAATGCCGCGGGCGTCCTTGGACACCTGAATCATCTGGGACTGCAATTCGTTCAGCTTGTTCATGGCTTCCTGCTGGCGTGCTTCGGCCTTGGCGCGTTCTTCGGCGAGAGCCTTCTGCTCTTCGGCGAGTTTCTTCTGCAGGTCTGCTTCGCGTTCGCTCGCGGCCTTCAACGCAGCTTCCTGGGCGGCAGCTTCGGCCTGGAACTTCTCCTGGTTCTGCTGCATTTCGGCCTGGAGGCGTGCTTCCTGGTCCTTCATCTTGGCCTTTTCTGCTTCGAGGTCATTCACCTTACCGCTACGGGCCTGGTTGATCTGCTCCTGGATCGCTTCGATAGAACGGGCGGTGGCGGCGCGCTTTTCCCACTTTTCGGCAGTGCTGTTGCGGACCTTCTGGGTTTCTGCCTGGATAGCGGCGATCTTCACCTGAGTATCGCACTTGCTAGAAAGCGATTTCACCTGGTCAGATTCCGGGTCATCTTTGTAGGCGGCGTCCAGGTCAGCGAGTGTCGACTTGGCGCCGGCGAGGGAGTACTTTGCTGCAGTGGCGTTGGCGGGGATATCCTTTGCGGCGTTATCGATGGCGGCCTGGCATGTTTCCACGGCGTTCGGTGCGGCCTGTTCGGGGGCGGCTTCTTCGGCAGCGAAGGTGAAGGCGGCTGCCATGGCGCTAATCATCAAAAGATTTCTCGTTTTCATTACTTGGCACCTCCGTTCTTGGTTTCCTGGTCAAGGATGCTCTGGTAGATGAGCTTGCGTTCGACATCGCCTCTCAGTTCCTTTTCGACCTTTTCGTCTTCGGTCTTGGCGGCTTTCAGTTCGGCGTTTGCAACAGCGAGTTTGTAATCCAGGACACTTTCTTCGGCGAGAGCGGCAGCCTGTTCTTCTTCACCACTTGCCTGCAGGGCCTTCGCAGAATCCAATTTTGCGTTGGCGGCTTCGATCTGGGCGGTGTCTGCCTTTGTTTCTTCGGCAATAGCCTTGTTGCTGTCGGCAACTTCAATGGACTTTGTGGCGTTTACGCTAGCGGCGCAACCGGACAAGAATGCGAGGGAGGCAAGAGCCGTTCCCGCAATTAAATATTTTGTTTTCATCTAATACTCCCATCGGGTTAATTTATGGTATGATAAATGTACAAAAAAATATTGATGGGGGAGAAGTCCCCCTCATTGGGCTTCATACGCCAGCACGTACGCCAGGCTTTTTATTGTCTTGCCCGACTTGACCAGGCATCTCTTCTCCTACTAAAATTTTACTTGATAAATTAAATTTTTGTATATAAATTTAAACATGTGTCTGGATTGGAGAACTGATGAATATTGCTGCTATAATTAAACCCGTCGCCTTGTCCTTTTCGCTTGTCGCATGCCTTGCGGCAAACTCCCTAGCGGCCGTAGAATATACGCTCCACAAATCGGCAAATCCGAGCGCCGACGAGCAGGACGCCTATAAACGAATCACGGCCGTGATGGATTCAGCAGTCAAGCTCTACAATACTTACTCGAACCTTTCGAAATACATCAACGTGTATTATGCGCCGGGCGTGCCCACGGCCGAGGCCAGCAGCAACGGAGACTTGCGTTTTGGCGAGAACCGCAGCTACATGGTCGTGCCGACCGCAATGCACGAAATGGCGCACACGATGGGTGTTGGCACCACGTCAGAATACGCAGCAACATGCGTGGACGGAGTTTTCAGGAATGACAAGGTTCAGGCGAAACTCCGCGAAATGGACGGACCGAACGCGGAACTCCATTGCGACCGTCAGCATATTTGGCCGTACGGTTTGAACCAGGCGAGCGAAGCCAAGTCCGAACAGGATCTGATAAACCACGTGCTTATCGTAGAGACTATATACCAGCAACTTTTCAAGGTGGCATTTTTTAAGGAGGGGAGAATCAAGTCCCTCGGCGACACCAAAAATTGCATGGGGATTACATCTTCCAACGCACTGGAATTGATGGATTGTAGTGAGTCAGCGACTTTCGTGAAGATTTTCTCTGTTGGCGACAACCCCGTTACCTATTATGTTCAGATGGGGAGCCGCGTAATCGACATCCCGAACGAATCGACTGCGGCTGGCGTGAAGGCATCGACCTATGGCTACAACGGCGGCGCGCACCAGCGGTATATTTTTGAAGAGGCAATGGTCGATACGCCGAACGCATTCTACCTCAAGAATTTCAAAAGCGGACATTACCTCCAAGCGGTAGGAACGACCGTGGTGCAGAACCCGAAGGGCTCCGGCGACGATTTTATTTGGCAGCTTCTTGAAACTTCTGAAATCGACACCTCGTCTGCTGACACCTCAGTCGCGGATACGAGTAAACAGGATACTTCCAAGACCGATATTGCCGCAAAACAGATAATGAAATTGCAGCAACTCCGCCTACCAACGAGAACCTTCGACTTGAAGGGCCGTCAAGTTCGCAAGCAGGCGTTGAGCCGTGCTCGTGGAACAATCCTGTTCAAAAAGAAACCCTAATTAACGCATTTTTACATACCTTAATTGATTTTTGGGTGTTTTGGTATGTAATTGTATTGTTGATGCATCAAGCCTTACATACTAATTGTCGCATTTGGTATGGTTAGTATGTAATTTCGGTATTAAAAAGCCCTTTTTAGAGAGTTTTTTTTCATATACAGGCGTCATAATCGTCTTTTTTGGGCTTTTTCGACTGCGAGTAAGCCGTTTTTTACATACTAAATTGTTTTTTTTGCGTTTAGTATGTAACGCTCTATGGCAAGGAATCTTGAGTGACTCTGTTTTGCTCCACAAAAGTTTTCGCACAACAAACGAAAAAGACCTTCAAGATGAAGGTGTGTATTTAGTTTACTTCACTTTGTTCAGTAAACTAAAACGCCTCTCTATTGAGAGGCGTTTTTCGCGGGATAGACGAGGCTTGAACTCGCAACCTCCGGCGTGACAGGCCGGTGCTCTAACCAAAATTGAGCTACCACCCCAAATCGTTTCCGATTTTCGGTAGTGGGCGATAACGGATTCGAACCGCTGACATTCTGCTTGTAAGGCAGACGCTCTGAACCAACTGAGCTAATCGCCCGAAATTTTTACTTGTCTTGATTTTTGCCTTTCCAGAGGATTCCGACCGGAATTACGACCAGGTAGGCGGCAACCAAAATAAGCGGTGCAACCGTGAGAGAAACCGGATTGTCTGCAGGGCCAGTGGCGAGGCAAATGAAACCGATTACGAGGAGTAACACACCGAGAGCAATCAGAATGATATTCTTTTTATCCATCAGTATTAATCCTCATCTCAAGATTACGAAGCCAAATATACAAAGTTTTATGTTCTTGTCAACCGATTTGGGACTAAAAAGCGCATTTTTTTTGCATTAGAGCCCGCTGATATTATTTTTGACCAGGATATTTGACTCGTGTATGGTACGTGCCGTCCAAGCTATTCAAGAAAGCCTTTTCAAGCTTGGAAAGTTCCTTGATCGAAAGGTTGCATTCGTTGAACTGGCCTTCGGTAAAGCGACTTTCGATGGTCTTGTGGATCATCGCCGCCAATGCCTCGGGGCTCGTATCGGTCATGGAGCGGCTGGTAGCCTCGATAATGTCAGCGAGCATGAGAATAGCCGTTTCCTTGCTCTGCGGTTTCGGACCCTTGTAGCTGTAGTCTTCGACCTTGACTTCTTCTCCGGTTTCCTTGGCATTTTCGAGAGCCTTGTGGTAGAAGTACTGGATAATCGAAGAACCGTGATGTTCGCGAATACCGGCAGCGACAAGCGACGGTATGTTGTATTCATTTGCAAGCGCCGTTCCCTGTTCCACATGTCCAGTGATAATTTTGACGGACTGCAGGGGATCGATATTGTTGTGCGGGTTTACGCCCTGCTTCTGGTTTTCTGTAAAGTACTCGGGGCGCATCGTCTTGCCGATGTCGTGGTACAGAGCCATTACGCGCACGAGGAGTGAATTGGCTCCGATACTTTCGGCGACATGTTCTGCAAGGTTCGACACCTGGATGCTATGGTGGAAAGTTCCAGGAGCATATTCAGAAATACGCTTAAGGGCCGGACGGTTGAAGTCCGACATTTCCATGAGGGTGAGTACGGTCGTGATTCCGAAGATGCGTTCCATCAAGTGGATCAACGCGACAGAGGCGAGAGCGTAGCAGAGCACGATATTTGCACTTCCCACAATCAGGTTCTGGTAGAACGCTTCCAGGGAAAGGCGGTTGCGCAGGAGGTACATCACGCTGATGGCGGCGGCCATAGCCAGAACGCCGACAATGATTCCCCATACGAACTGGACGCGGTAACGCATTCTTGCAATGGGGTAGGTGGCGGCAAAGGTCACGCTGAATGCACAGACCATCGCTGCGAGGTCGTAACCGTTCAGGATTCCGAAAATCAACGAAGAGAATACGCTAAAGGCAATTCCAAGGCGGCGATCGTAGAGCACCGTTGCGGTAACAGGCGCGAATGCGACCGGATAGAGCCACATAAAGTCAAGGTTTTCAGGTATTATTGAAATGTCTGCGCTGCTGATACTTCCGGAAAGGTGGTGTACGCCCCAGAATGCGACAAGCTGCAATAGGGCAAGCGCAATCAAGCTCCACAGCTGGCGCGCCGTCTTGAACATGCCCCGCGAGGGAGAGTTGAAAAGGAACAGGAAAAAGAAAGTGATGATGATGGTAAAGACAAGTGCGTTACCGTAGATAGCCGTAAATGTCTTGGAATTTTCTTCCTTCTGCTGGGCCCGCTGCAGAGCGTCGATCTTTTCAAGAATGTCCTTGGTAATGGGAGCTCCCTGCGCCACAATTTCCATGCCACGGGGAACCATACCTTTGATCAGCGTCACTTTGTTACGGGCGTCTTCGCGGCTCGCGACCGTTTCTTTTTCAAGGTAGAAGACGTTCGGCATCATGAACACGAACAACGTTTCGTAGAAAGCGCTCAATAGCCCCTGTTCGTTCGGGAAACTCATCTGCAGCTGGGCGAACGCTTCGTCGATACGGCGGCGGAGCGGCTGGATCGTGCTCACTTCGACGGTGGACTTTTCGTTGTCCTTGATCAGCGTGATGTTCGGCTTGTTATAGATGATGTACTTGAAATCTTGCAGGTTGTAGTTGTCGCGGTAAAGCTGCGCGGCAGTTTCGGTACTTGCGATAAAGGTGTTGGACACGCCCATCTGGAGCATGCGGTTAAACACGGAAAGGAGCGAGTCGCGGGCCTTCGAGTTCTGGCTCAGCGGCTTGATAGCCGAAGTCGAAATGCGCTGCTTCAGGACTTCGTAAATACGGGAGGCCTGCACGACTTTGGGCTGCACAGACGAATCACCGTCACCGCTTGCGTTCAGCTGGTTTATCTGCGATTGCAGGGAACCGTATTGGGCAAGCTTGTGCAGGAACAACTTCAAGTCTTCAGAAACGCGGTTGGTCTCGTCGCTGTTGAAACCGAAGATAGCGTTCACCTTTTCGGCGGCACGGGTCTTTTCAGCTTCGATTTCCTGTTCGGACTTGGGCACCTCGAAATTGATGGGGGCGACAATCGTGCGTGTGCTCACCTGGCCCAGGTGAGGACGTTCGGACTGGAGGGCGATGTTGCGGTCCGGAAAAAGGAAAATGGCGGCGGCAACAACCAGAAGCCATCCAATGATAAAGTGAATTCTCATTTTTTTCTTTTTCATTCTACGACGATCCTTCGTAAGCTTTCAAAATGTCTTTCACGAGCGGGTGGCGGAGCACGTCCGTCGACTCGAATTCCACCTGCGCGATTCCGCGGATTCCCTTGAGCAGGTTCATAGCGTGCACGAGCCCTGATTTCTGTCCCTTGGCCAAGTCCACCTGGGTCGCGTCCCCGGTGATGATTGCCTTGCTATGGGGACCGAGTCGGGTGAGGAACATCTTCATCTGCTCGGGGGTCGTGTTCTGCGCCTCGTCCAAGATGATGAATGCTCGCTTGAGCGTGCGGCCGCGCATGTAGGCGAGCGGGGCGACTTCGATGGACCCCGTTTCTTCGTAGCGGCGGAGCTTTTCTGCGGGAAGCAGTTCGGCGAGGCTGTCGTGGATGGGGCGCAGGTACGGTGCGATTTTTTCCTTGAGGTCGCCGGGCAGGTAGCCGAGCGATTCACCCGCCTCGACTGCCGGGCGCACCAGGCAGATGCGTTCTGCCTCATGGCGTTCTAGGCTTGCCACGGCGAGTGTCACGGCAAGGAAGGTCTTGCCGGTTCCGGCAGGGCCCTTCGCGAAGATGATGTCGTTATGTTCGACTGCGTGCACCAGTTCGGCCTGAGCCTTGGTCTTCGCGAACACCGAAACTCCCATACGGTTCCTGAAAATAGGGGCCGTCGGGATCTCTCCGGATGAATCAAATTCACCCGTGTCGGCAGGATCCAGCAGTCTCGAAAGAGCTCCGGACGAAAGAACCTTGCCGTTTTTTGCGGCCATCTTCAACTGGTCTAGAACGGCCAAAACACCAGGCAAGTCTCCGTTTTCCTTCGCAATAATGCGTAGTCCCGGAAGCCTCGTCTGTATTTCAACACAAAAACGGCTCTCCAATAAGCGGAAAACCGTTTCGTTCTCGCCTGAAACCATTCGTTTCAGGTCATCCGATAGGGAATAGCGTTGTTCGTCCATCTAGAACGCGTGGCTATGATTACTCTTCGGCAGCAGGAGCTGTAGAAATACCGAGCTTGTTCTTGGCTTCGAAGATTTCCTTGCGGAGCTTGTGGTTTTCTTCGGTAATGGCGACCGCTTCTTCTTCGGTCTTCTTCAGCTTGTTTTCGTCAATCTTTTCCTTCGGGGCAGACCTCTGAACAGATTCTTCGGATCCGTCGGCGTTATCGTAATCGTCGCTAGAACCACCGGAAGAGCCGGCGCAAGCGGTGAACATGGCAACAGTCATAGCTGCAAGGAGAAATTTCCAATTTTTCAAAAGAGACATTTAATCAGGCTCCATTCTAGTCTGTGATGCCTAAAATCTATAATAATTTGAGCCGAAAAGGGAACAAAAATGGTAAATTTATTGCGAAAAAACACCTTTTTTGAGGATAATATGGTTGTAAACACTTGCTCCAGACCCTATTCTCAGGTCTTTATCGAATCTTCGCTCTATAATGCCAAGAATTTATACAAAAAACGCCGCAAGGCCATGCTCAAGGAACTGGACTCCTTTTTCGTGATTGCCGGAATGCCCATTGAACCGGGAAGCGAAGAAGCGTTCGTGCAGACCTGGAACAAGATGGTACAGGAACCCGCCTTCCTGTATCTTACGGGAATAAACCAGCCGGGGTGTTACCTCTTGCTCGATCCGAAAACCAACGACGAAATCCTGTTCGTTCCTCCGAAAGATCCGTTCAAGGAATTCTGGAACGGCAAACGCCTCGGGTATCTGGAAGACAATAACGAAGTCGCCCGCATCACAGGAATCAAGGACGTGCGCCCCGTAGATGAATTGATGGATACGGTGGTGGCCCGCGCAAGGAAACTTCCCAAGGGCTCGTATGCCTATGCGTATTTCTTCGAAAAATTCAAGGAAGACCACAACGACCGGTTCAGGCATCAGTTGCTCAAGGCGCTTAAGCCCACGGGTATCAAACTCAAGAGTGCAGCGGCCCTCCACTGGTCGCTAAGACTGCCGCTCGAACCCGAACGCATCAAGGACGCCGAAGCGGCGCAGGCTGTAACGGACCATGCGTTCCGCACGATCCTCGCGAACATGTCCTCTTTCAAGAATGAACGCGCCTTGGGCCTTGCCCTCGACTACGAGATGCAGCGCGCAAGTGACGGCGATCTCGCTTTCCCGACAATCGTCGCCGGAGGCGAGAACGCCTGCTGTCTCCATTACGTGAAAAAAGACGAACCCCTTAAGGCGGGGGAGCTGGTGCTCCTAGATTTCGGCATCCGCATCGGGACTCTCCACAGCGACATTTCCCGCACAATTCCGGTGAGCGGCAAATTCAATCCGCTTCAAAAAATGTTGTACGAAATCGTCCTTGACTCCGCCGCGGAATACCAGAAGGCCGTACGCCCTGGAGTGCCCCTCAAAGAAATCGGGAACATTCCCTGGGACTTTATCATACGCGAACTGGAGGCCCGGTTGGTCAAAGGGTGCAAGGGTAAATTCAAGTTGCTTTACGACAAGCGCCCGCACGGCGTAAGTCATTTCATCGGTGAACAGATTCACGAAGGTGAACCCGGCACCCGCTCGCTTGAAACCGTTTTGCGTCCGGGAATGCTGATTTCTTGCGAACCCGGCCTCTACGGTGAATTTGAGGCGACTATCGACGGCAAGAAATACCGCGAAAAAATCGGCATCCGCATCGAGGACGACCTGCTGATTACCAAGGACGGTTTCAGGAACATTTCGCAAAACATTCCTAGGACCGTCGCGGATCTAGAAAAATTGATGGCGTAGCTTTGTTCGGGGCGTGTGACGCCCCGGCATCCCTTTAGTCCTTGATGCAGCGGACATTTGCATAATTGTCCTTGGCGTTCACGTAAACCGTGGGCCGACTAGACTCGTCATAAGATGCAGGAACGGTAGATGTTCCAAAGATATTGCTGCATGGATTCTGCGAACTACGGCAGTCGACAAAGCCGTTTGCGGAACCATCTTCTTCGGCAATCCATAATGCCGTATAAAGTTTTTCGTAGTTGAAGGTTCCGTTGTAGTAGACACCCGTTCCCTTGTATTCCAGTCCGCTGATGAAATTGGTTGGTTGCTGATTGATTTGCCATGTGCTTGGGTCAATTATGTATAACTCAAGCTTGCTTCCTACGATTTTTTTGTATTCAGTATAACTGGGCAAGTGCCAACCGGTTGGACACGCCTTTTGGGCCTGTTCCCAGGTGTAGAACCTTCCGTAGCCATAGTCGTCTCCGCAATAGCGTTCGGCGTCCAGGTAGCATTTACTACCAGGAGTGGCATAATTCAGGTTGTCCACCATGAAAGTTTCGTTTTCAATGTAGATCGTCCTGTAGGATTTTTTATCGCGCGAGTCGGTCATGGTTCCGTAAACCGGCGCCCAGGAGTTTCCACTGCGCACGTACTTCTGACCGTAGACATTTGCCTCGTTACCACTGAATGATTTCAGGGCTTCCTCAAGATTGGCGGCCTGCCAGCCCCTCCACATGCAGACATAGAAACTGTCATTGTAAGCGACACTCTTGTAAACTCTATCGGAAGTGCAAAGGCCATACTTTATGGTAATGTCGCCTTCGAATTCCCATTGCAATTTTTGACGGTTTGTACGGGCGTCGCACCGGTAGATGTTTCCCTTATAGGCCGCATAATGGTTTTGGTTGTATGAATAGCATTTGGTAAGATCCGTGATTTCGTCGGCTTCTTTCCAGGATCCGCTATTACAGAAATAGATGACGCTGCCGGCCCGTCCGGCAAAGTCTTCGTTTTCCGAGGAGCATTTGCCTAGCTCATAATACTCCCTGGAGACCGTGGTCCACCCGTTGGCGCGACATTCGTAGTAGCTGGATGATTTTTGGGTCATTTTCCCAACTTGGGTTTTAGTGCAAAGTCCGATACTCTTTTCAAGGGACGACAGTTGCCGCCATGCTCCGTCTGTGCAGACTTGGTTCAGGCGAACAGTATCCTGATAATCCATGTCACACTTGATGCCAAATTCTTCTTCGATGGTCAGCTGTTTCCACCAATAGTCTCCGTTGCTTAACTTGACGCATTCGTAAGATGACGAATCAGGGGATACGCTGACTTTCTTTCCCAACGAATCCTGCTCGCAGATACCGATCCTGTATTCAAGTTCCGTTACCGGCGTCCATTTGTAGTTGTGGCAGTAATAGCGCAGGGTCGTGACGGATGTCTTGCGGGTGAATTTATCACCCTCGTTCTTGGAGGTACAATATTCTGTCGTTCCTGTGGGCGGCGGATCCAGCTTACGCCATACAAGGTTGTCGCAAATGTATTTCGTAGAATCATCGTAATATTCGTCCTGCAGAGCCTTGGTGCATGCTCCGTAGAATTCCTCGGGGGTTGCCATACGCCATGAGCCCTTGTCGCAATAGACATGGTAACCTGCGGCCATTGTTACGGAATCCTGAATTTTACTGGTGCAGACTCCAGCATATTTTTCGATGGTGGTAGCAAGGCGCCATTTGCCGTTTTCACAGGCATAGCGAGGCCACGTGTTTTTGTCGGTAGCAACTGAAGGTTTCTGCACGACATCGCCGTTTCTCTTGGAATCGCAAGTACCAAAAACTTCATCGTCATTAGTCGCCTCGCGCCACTGTTTGTCTTTACAAACAAAGAATTTTACTTCGAAATACGCGACATCGATGCCACCGGCAGAGGCGGCTCGTCCAGTAAACTGAACAACCGTATCTCCAGCCATTTCTTCGGTACAGAGTCCCACTTTTGTTTCGGGGTAGATAACCCTTCGCCATTGTTCATTTTCGCAAACATATTTGTCGCCTTCAAAAGAAACGATTTCGGTGGCATACTTGTTTTTGCAGGCTCCCTTCGCTTCCGCAATGGACAGTGAGCGCCATTCTAGACTGTCGTTGCTGATGTAGGCCTTTCCGAACAGGTCGTATGTCTCGCCCTTGTTCGCTTCGCTGCAGAAGCCGATTTCAAAATCGAGAGAGGAATATGTTCCCCAAATCCCTGACTTGCAAGTGTAAAGGGTATTATTGTAGATCGTCGTTGCAAGTTCCTTGTTGCAACTATCGGGGCGAGTGTCCCGCACCTTATGCCACTGAGAATACTTGCACTTATAAGGAGTCCTTTCGTCTATGACAAAAGTCGAATCTCCGTTGTTGCAGTTCGCCTGGAGTTCTTTTGCGGTCTGCACGCTCGATGCGGCCTTGATGCAACGCACCGAAACATAGATGGAATCTGCAAAATCTTTCTTGGACCTGAGCACGAGGGAGTCGTTTTCGTAGCTGACTTCGTAAACGGCGCTTGCGGAATCCTTGATGGCGTAGTAAGCGTACTTGTTTAACTTTGCGCACTTGTCTTCCCTGCAGAGGCCTCCGGGTACAAGCGACAAGCCCAGGGAATCGTTACCTCTTTTACCCTTGTCGGATTTTTCCCAATAGCGACTTGTTTTTAGCAGCCCGGTCGAACCTGCAATCTTGATGAGAGATTCCCAGTTTTCCTTGGTTGGCAGGCTGAAACCGGTAGGACAAACACTATCGGAATAGACCTTGTACATGCGTCCGAATACTTCACAATTTTCCAGGCGGTCATCGTAGCACTTGCTCTTGTTCGTCTTGTAAGACAAGTTTTGGGCAAGCCAGACATTCGACCCGATTTGTACGGTCTTGTAAGTCTTGCTGCTCCTGGAATCGTAAATAGAATCGATGTATGCAGAAGTCTTGGGAGAGTCATATTCCTCGGAGGAACTAGACGTTAAAGAGGAGGAGGACTCGGCCGAAGAGCTTGTCTTTTGTCCGCTAGAACTGGATGTGCTATCGGGCGAATCAACGGAGCTACTTGAAAAATCGTCGTATTCCGAAGAGTAGTCTTCATCTATATATTCGGCGTCGGAACTGTTTTTCGCACTGCATCCCCAAAAAGCGACGGATAGGGCCGAAACTGATAAAAAAAGAAATATGGCGTGGAATCGCTGACGCATATATCCTCCTAAGTACAAACCAAATTATAGAATTATAAAGGAGGGGAGCGGATGGAATAAAAACTAAAAAGCCTCTCTTTCGAGAGGCTTTTTTAGCGGGATAGACGAGGCTTGAACTCGCAACCTCCGGCGTGACAGGCCGGTGCTCTAACCAAAATTGAGCTACCACCCCAGTAGTTTGTTTTGTTTGGTCAGTTTCCTAACCGAACGAGCCAAATATAAAAAGAAATAATTCCGCTGTCAAGGGATGTTGGCGAAAAAAACTCATTTTTTTTGAAAAAAAATGAGGTGTCCGCGGCATTGTCTCGGCAAGTCTCTCCCACAAGGGGTCACGCTTCGCAGGCTCGCTATCTCCCCTAAAGGGGACCATAGCCACTAAGCAGTATAGCTGCAAGTGGCTGGAGGCCTAACGCGAATGTGGCAGGACGGTGAAGTAGCTCTTAAAATATATTGAAATCAATGAACTTGTAAAAGCCCGCGTTTTTCGCTGCTTCAAATTCACCTTCGTCAAAGGACTTGTTTGCTAGACCTTCTCTAATGATTTTGATAAAGGTTTCCTTTAGCGGATCAAGTCGTTTCGAACTCATTCGACACGGATGGACTCCTTGCTTGCTCGATACAAGATAATGGGGTTTGCAAACTTCTCTATGACAACATCCACGGACTTGCCTGTTTTTTCGGAAAGTTCCTTGCGCAAGGACAACAGGTCGTTGTAGTCCTGGAAATTTCTGTCCGTTTGTGCAACGGACATGGGTAACTTAGGGTTGATTTCAGTAATAATAGTTCCTATTTCATCCAATACCGTTAACACTCCTAATGGTGTTTGTAGTTCGGTGACAATCGGCCAATTATTTTTTTTATAAAAATCAAAAATATCAGAAGGACTCAAATTTGAGTGAGCTTCTTTAAATTCTCGTTCTAATTTCTCTAGATAGGCCAATTTGCTTAGAATTTCAATTGTATCCATACAGACAAATATATATTCTTTAAATGTCAAAGAATGACATATACAATAAAAAACGAGAGCCAAGATTTCTCTTGACTCTCGTCTTACTAATAACCTCAAAGGCCGAAAGGCCTCACTCATGCCTCAGAGCGAGCATCGCGAGCGAGCTCATACCTCAAAGGCACGGAGTGCCGACCTCATACCTCTTACAGGCTGATCAACCCTTCGGTATCCTTGGACATGGCGTCATAGAATGCGTAGCGGGCGTCCACTTCCTTCTGGAGGTCGTCGGCGAGCTTCTTGGCCACTTCCGGATTGTTACGGGTGAGCTGCTTGTAGCGGTTTTCGGTGTAGATGTATTCTGCAACCGGGATCGTCGGCTTCTTGGAGTCGAGGATAAGCGGAGCCTTTCCTTCGGCGGCGAGAGCCGGGTTGTAACGGAGCAGTGTCCAGTAACCGGAATCCACGGCCATCTTCTGGTGCTGAAGCTGGCTGTTGAGATCGAAACCGTGGTTGATGCAGGGGCAGTAGCAGATGATCAGAGACGGACCATTGTGTGCTTCCGCTTCCTGGAGAACCTTCAGGGCCTGAGCGTCGTTTGCACCGAGGGCGATACGGCCCACGTAAACGTTCTTGTAGCTCATGGCGATGAGGCCGAGGTCCTTCTTGCCGGCGCGCTTACCAGCGGCAGCGAAGAGGGCGACTGCGCCACGGTTCGTGGCCTTGGAAGCCTGTCCACCGGTGTTGGAATACACTTCGGTATCGAGAACGCAGATGTTCACGTTTTCACCGGTTGCCATCACGTGGTCGAGACCACCGTAACCGATGTCGTATGCCCAACCGTCACCACCGAAGATCCACACGGACTTCTTCACGAGGTAGTCGGCGAATTCGTCGCGGAGGCTGACAGATGCATCGTCGGTAGCACCGGCGAGAGCTGCCTTCAGGGCGGCAACGTTTTCACGCTGGGCCTTGATGCCGGCTTCATCGTCCTGCTTCTGTGTCGTGAGCTTTTCCTTGAGTTCGGCAGGAACGTTCACGGCTTCGAGGAGGGAGAGAGCCTGCTTGGCATGCTTCGTGATAGCGAGGCGCATACCGAGACCGAATTCAGCGTTGTCTTCGAAGAGGGAGTTCGCCCAAGCGGGACCGCGGCCTTCCTTGTTCTTGGCCCACGGAGTGGTCGGGAGGTTACCGCCGTAAATGGAGGAGCAACCCGTAGCGTTGGCGACAACCATGCGGTCACCGAAGAGCTGAGAAACGAGACGCACGTAAGCGGTTTCGCCGCAGCCTGCGCAGGAGCCGGAGAATTCGAACAGAGGTTCGAGGAGCATGGCCTGCTTGACGAGGTTCTTGTTGACCTTGGTGCGGTCGAATTCCGGGAGGTCGACGAAGAAGTCCCAGCACTTGCCTTCCTGAACCTTGATGGGTTCCTGCGGCACCATGTTGATGGCCTTCTTGGTTTCGTCGGTCTTGTCCTTACCGATACAGGCCTGCGTACAGACGCCGCAACCCGTACAGTCGTAGCTGGACACGGAAATCGCGAACACCGGCTTGTCGGAACCTTCGAGCTTGAAGCCCTTGGCCGGAGTGAACTTGAAGCCTTCCGGAGCGTTCTTCACGGCAGCTTCGTCCACAACCTTCACGCGGATGGCTGCATGCGGGCAGACCATGGCGCACTTGCCGCACTGCACGCAAGCGTCCGGATTCCAACTCGGGATGTTGAGGGCGAGGTCGCGCTTTTCGTACTTGGTGGTAGCGGTCGGGAACACGCCGTCGCAAGGCATCTTGGAGACGGGGAGGAGCTCGCCGTTGCCCTTGATGATTTCTGCGGTGACTTCGTTCACGAACTTCGGAGCGTCGCCGTGGATCGGAGCGCGGAATTCCTTCTTGCTGGTGACAGTAGCAGGAACCTTGACTTCGAACAGGTTAGCAAGAGAGGCGTCGATAGCGTCCCAGTTCTTCTGGACCACTTCCTGACCCTTCTTGGCGTAGGTCTTTTCGGCGTACTTCTTGATGTACTTGATGGCGGTTTCGGCATCGAGCACGTTACCGAGCTTACTGAAGAAGCAAGTCTGCATCACGGTGTTGATGCGGCGGCCCATGCCGGTCTTCGCGGCAACGGCGTAAGCGTCGATCACGTACACCTTGAGGTGCTTCTTGATGATTTCTTCCTGCACCGGACGCGGGAAGGTATCCCACACGGTGTCGGCGGAGTGCGGGGTATTCACGAGGAACGTTGCGCCATCCTTCGCGTACTTCAGCATGTTCACGGATTCCAGGTGCGGAGTGTGGTGGCATGCCACGAAGTCGGCTTCGTTTTCGCCAATCAGGTACGGGGCGTCGATGATGCTCTTACCGAAGCGGAGGTGAGAGGTGGTCATGGAGCCGGACTTCTTGGAGTCGTAAACGAAGTAGCCCTGTGCGTAGTTGTCGGTTTCGTTACCGATAATCTTGATGGAGTTCTTGTTGGCACCCACGGTACCGTCGGAACCCAGACCGAAGAACATGGCCTGGAAGAAGTCGCTTTCCAGCTTGAAGTTCGGGTCGATGGTGAGGCTCGTGTGGCAGACGTCGTCGTTGATACCGACGGAGAAGCGTGCCTTCGGGTCGGCCTTGGCGAGTTCGTCGTAGATGGCCTTGACCATAGCCGGCGTGAATTCCTTGGAAGAGAGACCGTAGCGGCCGCCGATCATCTTCGGCATAGCCATCTTGCCAGCCATCACGGCTTCGGAGATAGCGGTCAGGGCGTCCTGGAAGAGCGGTTCGCCAGCGGAACCCGGTTCCTTGCAGCGGTCGAGGACGGCAATCTTCTTGACGGTCTTCGGGAGGGCTGCAACGACGGCTTCCATCGGGAACGGGCGGTACAGGCGGATGTTCACGAGACCGACCTTTTCGCCCTTCCCGTTCAGGTACTTGACGGTGTCACCGATGGTGCAGGTCGAAGAACCCATGGAAATGATCACGCGTTCGGCGTCGGGTGCACCGACGTAGTCCACGATGTGGTACTGACGGCCAGTGTAGCTTGCGACCTTGTCCATGTACTTCTGAACAATTTCCGGAACCTTGGCGTAGAACGGGTTCACCGTTTCGCGGCCCTGGAAGTAAACGTCCGGGTTCTGTGCGGTACCGCGCATGGTCGGGCGGTCCGGAGTGAGGCAGCGCTCACGGCAAGCCTTCACGTACTTTTCGTCGATGACGTTACGGATAACGCCGTCTTCGAGAGCTTCGATCTTCATCACTTCGTGGGAGGTACGGAAACCGTCGAAGAAGTGCATGAACGGAACGCGGCTTTCGAGAGTAGAAGCGTGGGCCACGAGAGCGAGGTCCTGGCATTCCTGCACGCAGCTGGAGGCGAGCATGGCAAAGCCGGTCTGGCGGCAGGCCATCACGTCGGAATGGTCACCGAAAATAGAAAGGCCCTGCATGGCAAGGGCACGGGCAGTCACATGGAAGACCGTGGGGGTCAGTTCGCCCGCAATCTTGTACATGTTCGGGATCATCAAGAGAAGACCCTGGGAAGCGGTGAAGGTCGTGGTCAAAGCACCGGCCTGGAGCGCTCCGTGAACGGTACCGGCAGCGCCACCTTCGGACTGCATTTCAAACACGCGGGGAACCTGTCCCCAAATATTCTTCTTGCCTGCAGCACTCCAGTTGTCGGCGTGCTCAGCCATAGGACTAGACGGTGTAATCGGGTAAATAGCCGCAACTTCGCTAACAGCAAATGCTACGCTAGCGGTGGCCTCGTTACCATCACACGCAATCATCTTTTTTGCCATGTGTGTATCTCCAATATTGGGTTGAATTAAAAATCCGAGAATAAAATTACATAGATTTCGACAAAAAAAACAGAAAATTTTTTGAAAAAATGCGTAATTCAAGAAAAAAATGGCAGTGATGAACCAATCCGATTTAATTGTTTCTTTTCTGCAACATTTTTTATGAATTTCTCATTGAAAAAGATGTCACAAAAATACATCTTTTATGTAAACAAATCAAAAGGAGTTCTGTATGAATTTGAAAAAAATGGCTTTGGCCCTTACCCTTTCTGCCTCTTTCGGCCTCATGGTGGCTTGTGACGATGAATCTTCCCCGGCAGCCCCGAAGGAAAATGCAGAGCCGGCATCCAGCGCTTCCGTGACGGAATCCAGCGACGCCCAGGGTGGTGAAAAAATCAACTCTAGCGAATCCAAGGGTAACGACATCCAGTCCAGCGAATCCAAGGCCGCTAATCCGACTTCTAATGAATCCCAGAGCGGCGTAAGCTCTTCTAGCGAAGAAGGCTCTGTTGCCGCATTGGGTGCTTCCTGCGATCAGGAAGGTGCGAAAGAAATGACCTCCTATATGGGTGTTTCGCTTGAACTTGTTTGCCAGGACGGCGAATGGTCTATTGACAAGAGTTTGCTTGCATGTTCCGAAGAAGGCGCTATTAAGGATACGACCTTCTCGATGAATGGCATTTCTCTGCCGGTTAAGCTGGTTTGCGAAGAAGGCGAATGGACTTATGACGAAGACCTTAATGAAGTCGACAATTCCTGCGAAACTGAAGGCGCCACCAAGGATACGTCCGTGACCTTGAATGGAAAGAGCTATTCGACAAAGATGGTTTGTAAGGATGGCGTATGGGAAGCCGATCAGTCTTGCAAGGAGGGCGAAACCCAGGAAGTGGACTTGGGTGGAATAACGATGAAGCGCGTTTGCAAAGATGGCCAATGGGCCGAAGACGAGGAAGCTAATGCTTGTGCCCCGGAAGGTGCCAAGAAGAATCTTGAAATCAACGAAATAACGATGCCGATGGTCTGCACAGGCGGTGAATGGGTGCCGGATTTAGACTTTGGTAATTTCTAATCGTCCATTAATTGGAAAAAGTTTAAAGTCCCGGTTCATGACCGGGACTTTTCTAATGCTTGTTATCTTTAACAACTATGCGTTGCGCTCTTCGAGCGCAAGCTTCGTCGACTCGGTCATGGGAAAGCAAGCTTTCCCGCGACACTCGCCTCCTACGCTTTAATGATCGTATCCTTAGCGAGGACGACGATGCCGGATTCGGTCACGTGGAAAAGCTTCCTGTCGCGTTCCAGGTCGTAGCCAATCTGGAAACCCGCCGGAATGTGCAGGCCCTTTTCGATAATGGCTCGGCGCACCTTGGCTCCCGGACCGATGGTCACATTCGGGAAAAGAATCGATTCCTCGACGAGGGCGTCCTTCTGGATGGTCACGCCGGGGGAGAGGATGCTCTTGACAACGGTACCGCCACCAATGATACAGCCCGAAGACACGATGGAATCGATTGCTGCCCCCTGATGCGAATCACCGTCGCCGGCGAAGAACCTTGCAGGCGGCTGGTTCCAGTTGAAGGTACGAATCGGCCAATAGTTATTATAAAGGTCGAACGGAGGATTCTCGGAGCAGAGGTCCATGTTCGCTTCGAAGAAGGCGTCAAGAGTGCCCACATCGCGCCAGTAGCCCTTGGTGCTGGCCTGTTCGCCACGCACTATATTGGTATTGAAGTCGTACACGTAAACAGGGTAGTCCTTGTACAGGCTCGGAATGATGTGCTTGCCAAAGTCGGTAGCCCCATTTTCGGCTCCCTTCAGGAGTTCGCGCACCAGGAACTTGCTCGTAAAGATATAGTTGCCCATGCTCGCGAGGCAGTAGCCGGGATTGCCGGGCATTTCTTTCGGGTTCTTGGGTTTTTCTTCGAAACCGATCATGCGGTTATCGGCGTCAACTTCAATAATACCGAATTCACGCGCCTCGGAAACCGGCACCGGAATGGCGGCGATAGTCAAGAGAGCGGCGCGGCTCAGGTGGAAATCAATCATCTGGTTGATGTCCATCTTATAAATATGGTCGCCACCGAAAATAGCCACGAGGTCCGGGCGTTCGTCGGTAATGAGGTTGATGTTCTGGAAAATGGCGTCGGCGGTCCCCTTATACCAGTCATCGCCAGTGCGCATCTGGGCAGGCACCAGGTCCACATACTGGTCGAGGCTTGCGTTCAGATTCCAGGCTGCCGAAATATGCTTGTTCAGGGAATCGCTCTTGAACTGCGTGAGCACCTTGATTTTGAAGATGCCGGAGTTGATAAAGTTGTTCAGAACAAAGTCAATAATACGATAGGTTCCGCCAAAGTGAACAGCCGGTTTGGCGCGGTCGCGGGTGAGGGGTTGCAGACGGCTTCCTTGGCCGCCCGCCATAATCATACAAAGAATATTTTTTTGATGTTCCCTAGAATAAGACCAACTCATATAACCTCTTGAGGTTTACTTTTTTGTATACACAAGCCTAATTTATGTATTTTTTGACGAAAATGTAAACTTTTTTATCAAAAAAGCAAAAAAAATCGCAAAAAAAATTTTTTTATGGGGGAGGGCGGACTGCGTGTGGAGGATGACGGGTGTTTTTTGGTCAAATTTTTAAAAATCCCCCTGCAATCTGTAAATTATTTTTGTAGATTTTACCGCGTTCGAAATTATCGAAACAAACGTTAAACCCAATAGGAGCTCATAATGAGTCTTACTCTTAACGATATCAAGCACCCGAAGATCAGTACTTGGGTGAATGAAATGATCGCCATGTGCGAACCGGACAACGTCGTTGTCGTTGACGGCACCCAGGAAGAATACGATGCCCTCATGCAGAAGTGCGTCAAGGCCGGCCTCGCCACAAAGCTTGCCAAGAAGGAAAACTGCTACTTGTTCCGTTCTCTTCCGTCTGACGTGGCCCGCGTCGAATCCCGTACCTTCATTTCCTCTGTGAAGGAAGAAGATGCAGGTCCGACCAACCACTGGATCGACCCGTCTGAACTTAAGCAGACGATGCGTAAGCTCTACAAGGGTTGTATGCACGGTCGTACCATGTACGTGATCCCGTTCTGCATGGGCCCGCTCGGCTCCCCGATTTCTAAGAACGGTATCGAAGTCACGGACTCCGAATACGTCGTTCTCAACATGGACATCATGACTCGCGCCGGCAAGAAGGTTCTCGATATCTTCAATGCAGACCCGAACGCTGACTTCGTTCCGTGCCTCCACTCCGTTGGTAAGCCGCTCCGCGAATGCGAAAGCGACAACGGCATCTGGCCCTGCGCTGACGTTGAATACAAGTACATCACTCAGTTCCCCGAAGAACGCCTCATTTGGTCCTACGGTTCGGGCTACGGTGGAAACGCCCTTCTCGGTAAGAAGTGCTTCGCTCTCCGTATCGCTACCGTTCTCGCTCGCGACGAAGGCTGGCTCGCTGAACACATGCTCATCCTCAAGCTCACCAACCCGAAGGGCGAAGTCAAGTACGTGACTGGCGCATTCCCGTCTGCTTGCGGTAAGACGAACCTCGCCATGCTCATCCCGACTATCCCGGGCTGGAAGGTCGAAACCATCGGTGACGACATTGCATGGATGAAGTTTGGTAAGGATGGCCGTCTCTACGCTATCAACCCGGAAGCCGGCTTCTTCGGCGTTGCTCCGGGCACCTCTGCAGAATCCAACAAGAACGCTCTTATCTCTGCAGAAAAGAACACCATTTACACCAACTGCGCCCTCACTGAAGACGGCGACGTGTGGTGGGAAGGCATCGGCTACCCGGCTAAGGGCAAGCTCGTTGACTGGAAGGGCAAGACCCGTGACGCTCTCCCGAAGGACAAGGCTCCTAAGGGCGAAGAAATGGCTCACCCGAACGCTCGCTTCACCGCTCCGGCCAAGCAGTGCCCGTGCATTGCTAAGGAATGGGAAGATCCGGCAGGCGTGCCTATCTCTGCAATCCTCTTCGGTGGCCGTCGTCCGTCCACCATTCCTCTGGTCCACCAGTCCCTCAGCTGGAACCACGGCGTGTTCCTCGGCTCCATCGTGGGTTCCGAAATCACCGCTGCCTCTACGATTGACGCCTCTCAGGTCGGTAAGATCCGTCGCGACCCGTTCGCCATCCTCCCGTTCTGCGGCTACAACATGGGCGACTACTTCAAGCACTGGATCGAAATCGGTCAGAAGTCCACTGAAGACAAGCTTCCGAAGATCTTCTACGTGAACTGGTTCCGCAAGGATGCCAACAACGAAAAGCTTCCGGGTGGCTTCATGTGGCCGGGTTACGGCGACAACAGCCGCGTGCTCGCTTGGATCTTCGACCGCTGCAACGGTGTTGACAACGCTGTCGAAACTCCGATCGGTTACATGCCGAAGGAAGGCGCCATCAATACTGATGGTCTCGCTGACTACTATAAGGAAACTCTCCCGCAGATCACGAAGGTTGACGTGGAAGGCTGGAAGAAGGAACTCGCTGACGTTAAGGAAAACCACTATCCGAAGTTCGGCAAGCACCTCCCGAAGGAACTCTCCGAAATCATCGACATGATCCAGGATCGTCTGAATAAGGCATAATTGTTCGCAAGCCGAGAGTCGCGGTCTAGCTTGCTAGACCATGACCGAGGCGTAGAACAACGGACTGCAAAGCAGTCCAATAAGGCGAGTGAAGCGGGAACAAACTCGTTTGTTCCCATTTCCGAGCCGATATGCCTGCGCTCGTAGAGCGCAACGCATAATAAGTTTCCTTAAGGAACTTTAAAAATCCCTGCTACCAGCGATGGTGGCGGGGATTTTTTTATAACGAAATATGCGACTAGCTTTCAGCGGGCCGCGGTTCTTTTAAAAAAAATGACCTGTGTTACAGGTCATTTTTCTTTGGATTCTCAGATTCTTATTTAGTCCATTAAGCAACGAAGATAAGCGCCACTATAAAATTTGGGCGAAGTCACTAAATGAACCGGGTTCTCATCATGGTAAATTGCTATACTATAGTTTTTATCAATGGCCCGCTCGTTAAGAATGAGGAATTCCTGGTAGTCCTCAACCTCAAATCGACCACGATTGAGGGAAAATCCGTAATCATCGGTTCCCTCATAGCCATGCAAAGTTTTTTTCCATTCGGTAGACAGAATACTTTGTAGAGGAACCGTGCTCAGTAGAGTTTGCCATTCATCGCGTGTTGGTATGTGCCAACCACTGGGACAGATTCCCTGATGAGGTTCCTTAATAATTGAGTTGTCGCCTGAGAATGCCCATAGGGTGTCATACTCGCAAGGAAGCTGAGCAGCAGCAATCCATGAGTAGTGACGTCCAAATTTTTTTGCGATAGAATCAGAAATGTCATTATCAAAGTGTTGGCAGGAGTTTTCTCCTTTTTCTACAACAAATCTCAAATTTTCGCCCATCCATACTTGGGTTCCGATCTTTGCAGTCTTATAGGTTTCCCCATCGCGCTCATCAGTAAGAATCCCCGTTACTGGGTCGTAGTTACTGGCTGTTACCTTGCTGGAACTAGAAACCGGTGCAGAATCGCTGGATAGAACGAAGTCTTCTGAAGAAGACATTGACTCTTCGGCAGAACTGGTTACTTCTACACTTGAAGAACTTTCTATTGCAGTTATGGAACTAGAACTGAGAGAATTGTTTTCTTGTATGGAACTAGAAGATGCATTTTCTGGTTCTTCGGGAGAAGGCTTAGTTGAGCTGGTGTCGTCACTGCATGCGCACAAAATTGTTAGAGCAAGTCCTATAAATAGTTTGTAACTCATTTATTACCTCTTTTTAATTCAATATAGAAAATGACTGCTAATATTTGTACTAATGTTTTAGAAATATATAGTATCAAAGTGTATGTAAATGATTGTGCCAAACCATTGTGTAATTTTATTTTTTCGTTTGTTTGTGTATTGCGGTAAATTCTTGATTGATGGCGAGTTACCGTATTTTCTGCTATTTAAGAGAATAGAGTGATTGCATCTTGTAATGTATGATGACATTTTTTATCTTTGCTTTTTTTAGAAACAGATAAAAGAGCTCCTTATCATTAGGAATATTTTTTGGAATCAGTTTATGAATAAACTAAATGTTTTTTTATCCATCCTCGCCCTTTCATTATGGACAAATTCTTTTTCGTCAGATGTTGCAGGAGCGTTTAACAAGTACATGAGTCCAGAGGGTGGCATAAATCCGATGTCCGGTACTGTTGCCTTGCAAAAAGAGATTGCTTCTATTTCTGTTGGTCATGTTGGAGCCAATTTTACACTATCCTATTCTGGAAATGTCTTTAAGGATGTCGAAACTCAGAATAAAGATGTTTCTTCGGGCATAGTCGGTTTGGGTTGGTCGTTAGGGCGAGCTCAAATTGTTTGTGATTGTAAAGAAAATTCTTTTTTAGATGATGATATTTACTATCTCATTACAGCTGAGGGAAATCGTTATAAAATTTTTGATCAAACAAAATGGCTTGGCAATTTTGGTACAAAATCATCTACAAGCGAAGAATATTGGGTTATTGAAGGAAACCCGTATTGGAAAATTGAACGTGTTGTTGGTCAACATGTTGATCCGGGTCATGCAGATGTTATATGGAAGTATGTGAAGGGATGGAGGATAACGGATACCGAAGGTATAGTGCATACCTATGGTGATATTGATGAAGTTAACTCCCTGTATGCTCCAACACCGAATGCAACTGAGTATGACCTTATATGGTTAAAACCGTATGAACAAGAGGTTGTTACTTTAATCCCTCAGCTAGGAAATAAAACGCCCCAAGTGAAAAGAAATAAGAATTATTATGCACTGGGAATTATGGAAAATGCTCTTGGCGGCGAATCTTCTTTTTATCCGGTTGCATGGAATCTTTCAACAGAACAAGACGTAGAAGGAAATTCGCTTACTTACAAATACGACCAAATCTTAGAAGGCCTTAGTGGGACTATAAGAAAGAGCGACGATGACCCTTTTGAATTTTGGAGCTCTGACTCAAAATATACTAAAGAAACTTATCTTACAGATGTTTACGCATCTGATGGTGGTCATGTAAAATTTACATATGAAAATAAGGGCGAGGGCGAATTTGAAGGTGAATACAAGGATGATCAAGGAGATGAATTCGAAATTGATTCGCATGATATGTTTAAAGAAAAAATTGTACGCAAGTTCTTGGCTCAAGTTGAGATGTTTGCTCCCCCAAAATCTAAAAAAGACGATAATCCTATTGGCAAAGTCACATTTTGTTATTCCCCCTTGCAACCGAGAACTTCTTTCGTCAAGCGTCTGTTGAATTCTATTCGGTTCTATAATAAGGATCAACAAGAAATTGATTTTGAAAATTATGAATACTATACCAAAGTTCAAGACGCAACAACAATAGATGGTGTTAAAACCGCCTACCCGCTAGGCGCTCTTTATAGCATAAAAGGAAAAAAATGTGGCTGGGTTGAGTATTCGTATTGGAAAGAATCCATGGGAAGAGGACATGTTGAAGAACTTGAATTGAAAAAAATTTTTGGTCAAGGTGTACTTGAAGATGGCACAAATTATTTGGTCGGTAATAATAAAAATGATAAATTGGAAATCTACACTAGATTGCTAGGACGCTGGGTCAAATCCCCTCATGAACTTGCAAAAGGAATTGATGAAGTTCGTATAGGAGATGCAGGCTGGTTTTTAGCTTTAGATACAAATGGAGAAAAGAAGCCTGCTTATGTATATCAATGGAATGGTAAAGAGTGGAGAACTGTATCGACGCCAACTCAATACACTACTAAATTTGATTCTCCGCTTGATTTTTCAGATCAAAAGGTCAGAAAACTTTTGACTGGCCCAGATTATGTTCTTAGTTATGAACTGGATGATGAAGGAGGTTGGGGCTGGAATGATGGTTATTTGAAAGTGGATATCAAATGGAGCAAATGGGCCGGTACAGAGAATCAATCTTTTACGATTAATAAAGTTGATGATAATGATGGGTCTGGTCACAGAATCATTCCTTTGAAAAACCATATTTTGATTGTATATCAAAAAGGTGAAACATTGTGTTCAGGGAACTGTCTCGCATATAAGGTTTATAATTTTATAAACGGTACTTTTATTGAAGGTCAATCTTTTGGGAGTGATCTTGATTCGGAAAATGATATTGTATTGAACAACAATACATTAATTGATGCTGGTGAAGGAACTCATTTTTATAACTATTCTAGAGTGCATTTATATAATTGGAATGGTGAAAAATATAATCGACAATTAAAATACGCTTTTAGTAATACAGACCCGGCCGATGTACCTGCTATAGGGGATAATTACTATGTTGTCCGTTATTCAGACAAAAGGTTTATAAGAATCTTTGATTTTAATGGAAGTACTTGGTCTTCTGGATACTTTAATAAACTTTTAAAATCCTGGAGTTTAAACAGCAAGTATTATTGGACTGGTGTTGGTGGTAATGATTTTATTATAACAACAAGAGCTTATCAAAGAAAATGGTACACTACAATGCACCGTGAAGCTCGAGTAAAGCTTATTCACAAAAAACTGGGTACATGGAGTGATATTTCTTATGATGAATTGGGAAATTCCGAGCACAGGCATTTTATAGCAGGTAACGATTGGTTCTTAGAACATGGAAAATATCTTTCTGCATGGATTTGGGACGGCAAAAATTGGGTTCAAGAAGATCTTAAATCAGAATTGGATGGTTATAAAACGGAAAATATTTATTCCCTTGGCGGAAATATGTTTGCCGCTTCAGCCCCAGACAAAGGTAAAACAAAGATTTTCTATAAGGTGAATAATTCTTTCAAAAAATCTGCCGGTGCATATCTAGTTCGCGAAAAGAAAATTTTGGAACCTGTGACAGACCAAACGATTTCTTACTTGTATAGTTTCTTGTCTAGTACAAAATCCACGAATATCATTGATTATGATCCAATTTCAAATACTCCCTTGATGGATGTTATGAAGGTTGAACTACCCAATGGTGCTGGCATTGCGGAACGCTATCTTTGCCAACCTTCTTATGATGGATCCAAGGAAAATGTAGCCGTTGGCAATGTTTGCCGCGAAGTCATGCGTGGTAAACTCAATACTGGTATTATTTCTGAAACACGTACTTCTTTTGTACGAGACCGTAAAAATGAAGACTTATACCCTGTATATGTAGATAAACCTTCCAAAATCGTTCAAATTTCTAGGGGCATAAAGACTGTTACAAAAAATACCTATTCTAAAAAGAATGGTATGATTCAGAAAATTGAAAAGCATATTGGCAATCGTACGACTGAGGAAGTTTATAAATACTTGAATGATTTTGCACCGACAACGGAATCGGGAAAAGAAATTCTCAAAACTATAGAGAACCAAAACAGAATTAACGTGATGGCGGGAAGTTATTCATGTATTCCGAATTGCAATACTGGTATGATTGTATCGGCAACTGCAAATGGCTTTGAAAAAATAAATAGTCAGTATGTTATAACGTCCTCCTGGAAATATGCTCCAAAGAAAAAGGAATCTAGATCAAAAGTTGAGTCTGAAATCGCAAACATTGCTTTTAACGGTGGAACGACAAATGGTAATTGGGAACCGCAATCTCATAATTCAAGGTATCTCAACAAGCAAGTTGTTGAAACCGAAGAAGGACCGAGAAAAATCAAAGTCGCATCTTTCCTTGAAAATAAAGAAAATGGTAAAATGTTTGGTAATGCAGCAAATTGTGGCATTGATGAAGGTTTGATGCTTTCTGGTGAAAATTGTAATGTGGCTAATTGGTCAAATTGTAAGTTTGAAGAATTTTCTGGAGGTTATGCTCCCGATATCAAAGAAGGAAAGGAGCTATCTGATTATGGTCGCTTTTCTAAAAAAGCTCTGAAATTGAACACGCAAACGACTCTTATTGGTACAATTGCAAAACCAAGGAAGGAAGCATATAAGTTCTCTGCTTGGATGCAATTGACAAAAAGTAATGATAAATTGAATGTATCCGTTGATGGAAAACTTTTTTCATGGGATACAAAACCCGAAGATCTGAAAAATGCTGGCAAGTGGCAATATATTGAAAAGATCTTTGATATGTCTGAAACATCTAAAAAAAAAATTTACTTAAGCACATCCTCGACATCTTCGATTTATTTGCAAGATGTGCGCATTCTTCCATTGAAGGCAACTTCTACAGCCTCTTTTTGGAATGATGAATGGGACAAGATTCAAACGACGGTTGATAATCGTGGAATTGGTTCTTATGTTAAATTTGATAATTTGGGCAGAGAACTTGAAACTTACTCCGAAACCGCTGAAGGCGATGTCTATTTGGCATCGAAAACAACTATTGTTGATGGTAATTGCTCGGCTTATCCCAATGGTTCCGATTTATTGAAAAGCCTTAAATTGAATGGCAATTCTGTTGACATTCCGACAAACGGAAAACTTTCTAAAACATATTCGCTGTCAGAAATTAGTGTGCCTGTTGAATTTGAAACGCTTGGTCCTAATGACAGATTTAAGTTTAGCTTGGTACCGTTTAATGCAGATGACGTTTGGCAATCTCCTCCATGCTGTGCAAAATTGACATTTCCTGTGATTTCTTTTTCAGAGACTAAGTCTTGGATGCTAAAGATAGATGTTGAACCTTATGGTAGCAATGTATATGAATTCACAATCAAGAAAAAAGAAAATGATTGGGTCGAATATGGCGATATGACAGGCTTTGCAAATGGTATCTTGCCCAAATATCAAGACAACTTCGATTCTTCTTCTGTTCTTTATAAGGACAAATTTAGTTACTTGCGCAGCGCTTCGTTTGACGGAAATAAGTGGGAAGTTAATGATGACGCTCTATTTACAGAAACGGTTTCTGAATTTTACCCCGCATCTGGCAATAAGGCTTCATCTTCATACACATATTTAGCATACATTTCTGATGGAAGTTCCTTCTTTAGGTATCCGAAGGTGTTCTATAAAACAAACTCTAAGTGGAATCCCTATAACGATTCCCAACAGAAAATACAGGTAAATGATGTTAAAATTGTTGAAGATGCAAATAAAAATCTTGTGATGATTTATAACAGGGAGTTGTATATTTCTGACGAACTTGGCGAAAACGGGCTCCCGAATACAGAATTGGACAACTCTTTGCGTGCAAAAGTTTGGAATAAATCTAAGAATGATTTTGAAGATTTAGGCTCAACGCCCGTATTTGATAAATACAATACTACAGCAGATCTTTCAAACAAAAATGTTAGCGTTGCTCTTGGAAATATTACTGAATATAAAACCGGAGTGATTGAAGATGGTGAAGTGTTTGCATCTGATATTACTGTTGGTCCATATAACAAGCTATACGTAGCTTACTTGGCTAATTCTAAAATGCTTAGTAATGATGAACTAAAGAATTCAACTAAAAATGACGAGAATTCTATAGATGCTTTGGCATATTCAGTTCCGTTTGTTTATATCAAGCAGCTTTATGAAGCCTCTGAAACTCCGAGTGGAAAGCAGATTTGGGCTGCGGTAAGTCAAAAGAATGGAACTCCGGTTTCTTATGGAGATGTACTTTCTTGGTCTGACAATCTTTTCGATGCAATTGATAATGTTAAGAGGTTTAAACTTGCTTCTGACGGCACAGATTTGTATTTGGCAGTGATGTATGAAATGAGTACTTCTGATGATGAAGATGACGAAAATTCTGAAGTTTATACAGTATTGACCGTGTTTAAGGGAGAAATCAAATCTAATTATAATGTGAATGGTCAGACTTATAATCGTTATTTGAAGTGGACCACATTGAAGGATAACTCCATCAATACGGTTTATCACGCAAAGAATCTTGATAAAGAAAGAGAAATTATTGCGTACCTTAATGACAATGATGACTTCGACTTTGAAGTTCGGAAGCTCCTCAATGATAAAACAGTTCCGTTTATAATGTTTAGAACGGCTGACAACCATGATGACATTTCTGTAATTTCTTACAAAGATAATCGTTGGCTTTCCATTGGAAATCCTGCTTTTGCAAAACCGCAAATGCAGCAAGGAAGTACTGATCTGGGCGTGAACAAGGACGGAAACCCATTTGTCGTATTCCAATCTAATAATTACAAACAAAAAAATCGTCTTGTCGGCATGCATTATAATGCAAAGGATGCTCTTGATCTTACTCTCAGTGCGTTTGAGACAACCGATAAGAACTTTAATTCTTCTTGTGCATTTAGACAATACATTCTTTATTACAAATCTAAGGTAACTGGTGATGATTTTACATTTAAGATTACTCCAAAGACTGTGTCTAATGTCAAGGAAATCCAATTGTATAATTCAAATGGGTGGAATAAGACTATTACTGATTACACCAGCAATATTTCGATTCCAATTGCGGATCATTGGAATGATATAGAAATTAAAATTGTTGGAACTGATGAAAGTTCGCTTACCTATATGTTGAAACTTTACAAGGAACCTCCTTCTAATCCAGTTTATGGAATTGTAAGTGACATGGCTGTAGGATCGATCAGACCCATTGGTTTTAATTCCTATCAATTGGATATTCTTCCGACAGTAAATGATCCAAACCTTAAAACAATTGTCTTTGACATTCATTTCAAGAATGGTTGGACACTGATTTGGGGTGGTAAAGAATATGTCGCACCGACAACAATTCCAATTCTGAAGGATGAACTTCCGATGAAAGCGACATTTAAAAATGAAAAGGGTGAAGAGGTCTCCTTGACTATTAGAGATGTGACTTATTTGGATCCTACATTTGATCCGTCTAAAGAGAGTTGGTTCGATCCAAATGATGAATATGGCGGAAATGGTGGCTCCGGTGGAGGCTCCGGAAATGGTGGCTCTGGAAGTGGCGGTTCTGGTGGTGGATCAGGAAACTATAATGATCCTGGAATAGGAATTGTTAATACAGATATTTCTGAAAATGTTCCTGATGTTATTCGTTCAATTGCGAATGCAAAGATTTATTCTACTGGAAGTCTTGCTCTTGCTGATCGTGTGACTGTAAGCGGAAATATTTTTGCAGGATCTGTTGTCAATTTTGGAGTAACAACCACAAATAACAATAATATCTATTCTGGCAACTCTGTTGTTCTTAGAAATAATGCTATTGTAAATGGCATCTACTATGTAAATAATCTTGAATTACAAGATGGGGCCAAGTATAATTCGGCAACTAAGCTTAGTTCCCTTGTTGTACCAGTTATTCCTACATATATGGTTAGTTATGGTACAAGTGATGTGCTTGTTGAGTCTCTGCAGACAAGAAATCTCTCCGCAGGATCGTATAGGGATTTTACTGCTAGAAATGAGTCAAATATTCATTTTGAGGCGGGTGATTATTACTTCAGGTCCTTCTATGCAGATTCGAAAGTTAACATGACTTTTGCTCCTGGCACGAGAATTTGGATTGCTGAAAATCTAAGAATCGGTAATGAAAATAAACTTCAGCATAATGGTAAGATTGGCGACCTCTTCATTTATGTTGGCCAAAATGCCTCTATTGAAACAAAAGTGTATTTGAACGCGGTAGTTGTGGCTCCGAATGCAGATGTGAGGATTCCTTCGGGAGGATATGTGCGCGGGTACATATATGCAAAGTCCTTGGATGTTCAACCGGATTGCACTATTGAGTAGTAAGGAGCCATTATAATGTATAAATTTATCTATTCCTTCATTTTCACTATATTGGTTTGCCTGTCTATTGCATTTGCAGTTCCTGAAGGAGAACTTGAGGGCGAATTAAGAACACCTTTAGATGTGGACAGACCTTATAATTATGGCATTCCAGGATACGCAAATATCTATATAAAGCCTTTTAAGTCAGATATTTGGCCTTCTGGTGATGAAAGACTATATATTGAGTTTGAGCATGAGATTAATTATGGTGGACGACGTTATGATGGAGTTACCATTTATGGTAATGGAAAAATTTTCTTGGGAGACCATAGAGAATCAGCTTCTGAAACCTTGAATAGAGATGGTATTTATCCTTATGTTTTGCCGATAAATAACGAAATTATTCCAAGCGTTGGCAATGGACGAATTTTTGTTTCTTGGAGAAAATTTGACGAACACGGTGACGTATTTACTGTGATTGAAATAGGAACGTTTCAGGTATCTGGTAAAACAGATCCTATGATTTGTCAAGTTTCTTTTTATAGAGATGGCGAAATTCAAGTTCAATATTGGAATAAGAATAGATCTAATGCGTACCTTTCTTTGGAAACGGGTGCGGTTCATATGGCAGAAAGGGATTATATGGGGACACCTTCCGTTTATACAGGCTCTCAAAAGATTACCCTTTCGGACAAAGCAAACACATCTATTTATGCAGGCAGTGCTATTGACATTTTTAATAATGGTAAATTAAGAAAAGGCTGGATTGCAAAAGGATTCGCTAGTGACGAAGCCCAATTTAAAATAATCGATAAAGAAATTGACGTGCAGTTCGGTCCTAAGCATTTGGGTTCTGGTGGAGTTATTGCTTATGATAATGCTCGTGAGAACCCTGTTGTAGGAAGTTTTTCAGCATTAAGACTAAAGGTGTACTCCGTTAATTATGGCGACGGAAACACTGAGCAAACCCCAACTCCAGTATTCTTTTGGTATTTTAATGAACATCCGAGTTTTTATAATAATTCTCACATAGCAAGCTATCCTCAATTTTCAAATACTTCATTCGGACCTTTGAATGATTGTCCAAAGTGTATCTATCAAAATGGTTCGCTAGCAATCATTACTCCTGCTGCATATAAAAATACATGGAATAAGTATCTAACCAATCCTTTGGTTAATCCCGACACAATTATCGCTCCTGCAATAAAAATGCAAACGTGGGGTGATGGAAAAAATAGGCATATTAGAATTAAGTATGCAGCGCTATCCCCATTGCAGCCGCGTTCGATTCAATTTTTTCCTCCAAAAACTCTGAATGTTCGATACAAAGGTGATGTGGGATATATGACCGTCAATAACGACAAGGCTCCTGTTGCTTTGGTTGAAAAATCAGATCTTGACGCTATTGTACATACTACTCCTGGTTATGTTATCAAACAGATTTTTGTTAACGGTCTTGAAGGTTATAATGCAGATGATCCTAGTAAGTTTTTGAATGGAATATCTATTACTTATGATGAATCTCAAAAAGTAGCCGTAATTAAGACAAATAAACTTACAAGCCATTTGACAATTGAGGCTATTTTTGAAGAGTGCTCTGAAAAAGATCGCGTTTTGCCGAAAGTGGTGCCCTCCTACGTAAAAAGCGAAATGTTTTTGGATCCGGCAGAAAAATCCAAGGTATTGGAGACATACTCTGTAAAAGATGGTTTTGGAAGAGTTGTGCAAACGCAAGTTCCTTTGACGACAGGAAAATTTAAAATTTCAGCCTTGTATCTTGATGAAGCCGGCAATACAAAATATGCTCCGATACCTTATGTTTCGAACAAAGGCTCGTATGAGTACGAAGACATGTTCTGCGAAAAGTGTGTCGACAAGTCTAGAAACTACTACAATGGTGACACAAAGTCATCTAAGGAACGAATTGATTCATACAATCATCCCTATACCGAAACAGAACATTTTTACGGAATGAATTCTGCGTTGCGAATTAAACAGGCTGGAATGGGAGAAGCTAGTTTCGACTTAAGTAATAGTTTTGCACAAACATGGCAGATTCCTATCAAAACGTCTAGCTCAAAGGAATTTTTCTCTAAAGAACAATTAGCTTCATTATCGACTGATGGAACAAATTCCAATGGCAATGAAATAGAAAATCTTTACAAGTCTCATTTGTCGTCTATCGAAGATAGCGATTTTGAAAATGATGATGAAATTGACTATCCGTATGTTTTGACAATCAATCGATCGGTTGATGGTGTGTTTACTCAGAGTATTGTTGATGCTGCAGGAAATTCTTTCGCTTCATGGATTACGCATAATGACGATGTGATGATTACGCGTAACGAATATGATAAAAAAACAACGCAACTTAGTTTGTCTAAAATTGAAAATCAAAACGGATTTGAATCAAAATATGAATATGATGATGTCGGTAGATTAGTTGCTTCCAAAACGCCAGATCGTGGTCGCACTGAGACAAAGTATGATTCTAAAAATCGAATTCGTTTTACTCGTGATGCTAAGCAAATCAGCAAGGGCGACGGTCATTTTAACATTTTTACTTATGACGATGAAGATCGTCTTGTTCTTACTGGTGAAGTGCGAGGGAATTGTAATAATTGTAGCTTTAGCAATCCTAATGCTGATTTAAGCGCTTATACATATCCTACTGTAGAAACTATTTATGGGATGCCGAAGGTATCAGATATTCTTAAGTCCGATGTTCCTGAAGTTGTTAAGAAGAACAACCCTAATGTTCTTAATTATGACAATAAGTTGAAAAAATTGGTTAAGAACATCATTGATCGAATAGAAGGAGTCTTACCTCATGAAGCAGGTGCCGTGATATCTTATAATCGTAAAGGGCTGATTAATACCGTTAAGCTTTCAAGTTATGATAATCTTGGTCGTGTAAAAATCAACTGGACCTTAAACTTGTTTGAAGATGGAGCCCCGATAGTAGAAACTCATTACAAATATAATACTGCCGGTAATATAGCTTCCTGTATCGTGAAAAAATGGAATTCCTCAACTGAAAATTGGGAATTTGTAACAGGTAAGTCTTATACATACGAAGAATTTGGCCGTCTTGAATCTGTAAGTGAATTGCTTGATGAAGAAGGAAAATCCAGCAAGAAACTTGTTGAATATACGAGAAATTCCGTCGGCACGGTTGAAAAAGTTGTATATAAGGATGGCGGCAGGGTTGTTGTGTCTAAAAATTCTGAACATGATATTTATGGTCGTACAACAAAAATTGAGTATACAAATGAATCAGGAAAATCGGTGTATTCGGAAGATTTGAAATACAAGGATCCGCAGATTAATCGAGTTTTGGAAACCACTCATTCCTGGATGCTGCCTGGCCAGAACAGAAAAACGTTCAGCAATGCATTTGAGTACGATGATTTAGGACGATTGGCAAAATTCACAACAAATGATGCGGGTGTCGGTAACGCAGAATATGATTATGATATTTTGGGTCGCTTAGTATCGAAATTTGAAAAAGATACTACACTAACCTATACATATGCTAGTGGCAGCTATAAACCTACAGCAATATCTGCAAATGGCAATGTTATTGCCAATGCTTTGAAGTACGATGTAAGGGGTAATGTGTGGTTGGATGGTTATAATAAGTCTGCATATACCTTAAATTCTACTGGTTTGCCAGAACATGTCGCGTTGTATAGAGATGTTCCTTCTCAATTGAGTCTTGCCGATGTTGATGAGGAAATAGTGTATGATGAAGAGTTTGGACATATAAAAATTGCATATGATGAATCTGGTAACCGTGTTTGGGATCGGAAGTATACTAGAGGCGGTTTGATTTGGGATCGAGTAACAATTCCTGGGTTTGGTACTTACAACAAGAGTCGTTACACTGATTTTGAACTTGAAAGGCTTGAGCTTGTTGGAGGTGGCTTCCGTAATGGACTGGGAACCGAGGCTGTGTATCCGCTGATGGATGCACAAGGCAATGTTAGAGCCTATGCAGGTCTCTCAGGGATCAAGACCGCTTATGATTATCGTCCGTTTGGCCGAGAGAATGCTCTTGCAGAAGGTATGGAAGGCGACGTGGATAACCGCCGCTGGCAGGATAAAGAATATGATGGCGAGCATGGCAAGTACTTCTTCGGCGCGCGTTACTTCGATCCGTTCTTTGGGCTTTGGATGAGTCCTGATCCTGCTGGGCAATATGCGAATCCCTACACTTATGGTGGCGATCCGGTAAACTTTATTGATCCGACGGGATTATGGGGTCTTGATGCAGGATTCTTCACCATTGGTTGGGATTCTAACCGTGGCTGGAACTTTGGCCTGTCTGGGGGAATCCTCTCTTACACCTGGTACCAGAACGGCTCCAAAACCTTTGAGGCCTCGGTAGGCGGAAGCTATCAGTGGTGGATACTCAACTTTGAAGGAACGTTCGGTTACAGCTATAATACTTATAGTGGGCATTCCATATCAACACACGGCCATGTCTGTGTTGGTGTAAAGGAAGACGAAGCTGGTGTTTGCGCAGGCCTTGAAGCAGGCGGCAGCATGAACTGGGACGCCTACGGGAATTTCCTTGGGATGACAGCCTATGCGGGAGCCTTTGCCGAGCTCCAGGCCAGTGACAACACTTCGCTAGTGAAGGTGAACGGTGGATATGAAACCGGCTTGTTTGGCATGGAAGGCCGTGGCTGGTATGGTGGCGTCAGTGCTATGGATGGAAGCCTGTATGCTAGTTGGGCTGAAAACGGCGGATGGAGTTATGGTTTTAGCAAAAAATTTGAAGCATGGAACTATAGTGCTACAGAAAACAGTGCTAAGCTGGCTATTTTAGGATTAGATGTGTATAGTAGCAATTCAATGTTATTAAGTGTCGAAGGTTATTGGACTACTGATAAAAATGTGATGGAATGGGCTAAATATTTGTTAGATGACAATGAAAATGTATTTACATTTATGGCTCATGGGAATGAATATATCATTGGATTGGAAGATCCAGTGTATCTACCGTTGCCTCAATCAGGGAAAATGGATGGGATTCAGTTTGGCGAAAGGTTGAATAATGGAGAATTTAATTATAAAGGCGAAGGTATGATAAGGCTCTATTCTTGTAGTACTGGTAAGAAAACTTTTGATGGAAGAAATAACTTTGCGCAAAATGTTGCGAACACAACCGGCAAAATTGTTATTGCCCCTACAGAAGATGTTGGTGTAACGGTAAAAGAATTCTTTGGCGTAAAATGGACCTCAACAAGGATTTTAAATAATGGCTATTGGAAAGTTTTTCGTCCTCAGAAACGCTAGAATTTTGAGAAGTTGCTTTTTAGCATGCACGATGTTGCTGGCTCAGCCAGAACTGTCTTCTTGGCAAGATTCTAACGGATGCATTTTTTGCATAAATGGTAAGGTTTCTTCAGGAGTATGTAAACATAATTCCTATAAGATAAAACGAAATTGGCAAAACACTTTTTTCAATTTGGAGAATAAATCTGGAGTCCACAAGTTGCAGCTTGGTTACAGAACTACATTACAAGTTTTTTGTAAAAATGCTTCAAATTATTGTAAAACTATAAACGATTCACTTGTTATAAAGTCTTTGCCGGACATTAAGGAGCGTAAACATTTTTGCGAGATTATGGATAATGATGCTAAGTTTTTCTCAGGACTGACATATTCATTGCCCATAGAAGAAAAAATACAGCCCGGTGAAATTTCTATTTTGTGCGACTTTGTACACTTTGATATTGATAATCAAGTTCTAGATTTTAAGGATGGCGGAAATTGCCCGATTTGGGTTAAGATTAACCCCTATGAAAATGAACTATATCAACTTGAAATTTCCAAATCAGGAAAAAAATACAATGCTAAATTGAAAAAAATCTTAAAAAAATTGGTCGATGGGGATATGCTCTATTTAGACAATTTTATTTCAATTAGTGAATGTAAAAATTCAAATTGTCAAATTTTAAACTATGTAGAAGGAAAAACTCAAAAAGTAAAAATCGGCTGTGATTTCATAAAATATAATGAAAGCTCCAATATTAACGTTACTATTTCAGATGCAGGTCTTTGTCCAATAGAATATAAGACCAAATTAAAAGAAAGTAAAAAAATTTATTTACGTTCTCAAAGAATAAATAATTCTTTCTCGCTAATGATTTCTGGCAAATCAAAATAGGATGGACATTTTCCATGGAATTAAGGGAAATAAAACGGCTTCGGGCGCGGCGGGGTTGTTTCTAGCTAATCAGAATCAAATTTTGAAAGCGGATTATAGATTGGCGGGAAGGGCTTTTATGTCAATTTTTGCAAGTAAGGATTTAGGATATAAAAATGTCGGCTACTCAAGCTTAGTAGGTGTTGGTGTTTCTTTAGAGGCGATTCTTAAAACATTCACTCATTATAGTTCATACAGCCGATCAAAAACGAACCTATGGTAAAACGTTATATTCTGCTATTTCTTCTTTTGACAGGAATTGTCTATGCTGATAAGAATCAGCCTTATCGGGAATATGACGGGCTTGTCTTTGAAACTGATTTATACTTCAGTAATATTTATGGTTCGATCTATTTTGGAAATGCCTATGTATGGGATTATTTCAACCTAGGCGGAGATCTGTTAAATATCCGTGTGGTTAAAGACGGAGATTCGCATAGGATTTCTACGAATGCCTTAGCTGGCCTCGTTACATTTGCAATTGTCATGAATCCTGTAAGCGACAAGTCTGAAGATGCTGATAAAAGTGCTCGCTTCCGACAGACTGCTTTTTTATTGTTGAACGCATTGAATCCGACTATTGAATTTTTTCCTTTAGTAAAATTCAATTTTCCTTTATCGATTTCTGGTGGGTATAATTTTGACTGGTTCGCCTTAAGCCCTGAACATCTAGTGAGTTTTTCTACCAAGATGGGGTTGAATTTATATTTCCATTTAGGGCCATGGTGGCGCTTGTCCGCCTTGGCTCTTTACCAAGTAACAGATACCTATGACCTTGAAAGGGGATGGAAATTCCGACTTAGTTTGGGAGTCAGGGTTAATGACTAAAACTTCGTAATTGCTGACGAATCGAATTTCACGTTTTTTGCATAAGAGAATTCTTTGCTTCGCTTACGGCTTTCTTGGTCTGCTTGATGTCATGCAGTGTGGGAGTGTAAATCAAACTGTGGCTCTGTTGAACATTTGATATCTATCTGTAGCTATAAATAGCTTTTAATGTTTCACAACCCATGTTCCCTGATTCCCATACACCACAATTCGCCCTCTTTTCAGTTCCTTACATTTCAAGTTCTGAATGAGGGGATGGGTTTCGGTATCGGAATCTAAGGCATACTTTCTATCAATACATTTACCAGGATGCTCTTGGAGCATCTTTTTTGTTAGGGCGATGTCAACGGAGCGTTGCATATAGGCTGCATCTTTTTTTGTGAAGGCCAGTTGGCCTTTGACTGCCTGGGTGTAAAGGTGCATGGCTAGGGTGAAGAAAATGCCAGAAACCGCTATGGTGACGACTAATTCTATGAGTGTAAAGCCGCGTTTCATTTCTTTTTCCTGTATTCGCATTTATAGAGAGCTCGGGTTGTGTCGGCTTTGTTGCGGATAGAAATTGCCTTGTAGCAGATTTCGTCACCGGAGTTTTGCTCGGTAATCAGGGTTTTCCATTCTATACCGATGGAGTCCCTATGCACGAGAATCGTGTCTTTTTCCAAGCCTTCGTTTAGGTAAAGGTTCTGTTTACTTAGGTTGTGGCCGTAGTCGTCGATCCATGCTTTTTGTGTTATCTTATTAGGGTATAGGTAACTCATTAGCATGACTCCGGAAGTGGTGAGTATGGCGAAACTGAGTAGCACTTCGATTAAAGTCACTCCCTTTTTGTACTTGTTAGAAGGCAATTGTGGCCTCCTTTCCGATTTGAACAATATCAGGGGTTATGACATGCAATGTTGTGTCGTTCGTAATTTTTGCATTGCGCAAAAAATCGCTCCAGAGCGTATTGTCGTCATAGAAGGCGAAGGCCCATGCAACGAAATAACCTTGGAGTTTTCCTTGCATGTCTACTGAACCTCTGCTGATGATAGCTCCTCTAAGATCTGTTTTTGGTCCAATTTTGATGGGGGTGCTTTGTAAGGTCTCGTCCCAGTTGTCGGCTAGGTAAATAATGACTGTGTTGCTGGCGATGAGCCGTTGAATGTCCATGTATCCGCTGTATTCAACTTCACTGGTTTTTCGGCCCTGCAAGGCTAACCAAAGTGTGCCGACCTGAGGATTTGAAAGGTTTACTTCCAGAGAATCCTGGGCAAGGAATGCGCCCGATACAATGGCTTGCTGTTTTATGGAAATTGTTCTGGCAATGATATTGGCTCTTTGTAGACTAGCTCTTTCCGAGATAAAGAGCCGATCGGCAATAATCTTGCAGTTCTCGCACTTGGCGTCTCCGCGAATGACTACTGTCTTGCAGAAAAGTTCTGTGGGGACAATATCTGTCGCATCAAAGGTGCATCGTTCTTTTACAAAGTTCTGGGCAAAAATGTCTCGGGTAAGTTCCGGGAAAATACCGATGGAGTCAAAATAGGGATAATTCGCATCATAGCGAATTGTGTCTACAAAGGCGTTTTGACTTGCGGGCATTTTGTAATGGGTGCTGTAAGAGACCCTTCCGTTTTTTAGGGCGATTCCGCCTTGAATCTGGGCGTCACCAACCAGGGCAATGTCTGCATTTGGGGCTAAGAGCGTAATTGCAGGGAGTGTGGGCAGAGTTATTCCTGGGTGAAATTCATTTTTTTTTCCATTTTTCATGGAATCGGAACTGAAAATGGTAATTTTTGAGAAAAGTCCGTCCTGCTTGTGGCTCATGCTGAACTTTATGTTCCCTAAGTGGGTGGAATAGTTCAGGCTATCTGTGCGCCAAGGCATTTTTTCGTTTTCCATACGGTAAAAGCCGTAGTCCATGGCCGTTTCTGTGGATAGTTCGTCCTGACTTTTTTGATACCTTCTGAATGATTCGATGCGCTCTGCTTTTACCATGCCATAAATAGTCATGGCCAAGATGCCAAGAATGCTTAGAAGCACCATGGTTACGGCCATTGTAAAACCATTTTTTACATTGCGTTGGGTCACGTTCTGTTTACTAAATCAGGAGGAGTTCTTTGTTGGATAATATAGCTAAAATTGCTATCTTTTACCATGATTAATTAAGAGGGTATTTTGAATAAGTTTCTTGCTTTTTTGATTGTGGCGTCTAGCCTTGTTTTTTGGGGCTGCCTTCAGGATGAAGACGAAGATTTGGACCGCATTCCGGTGCAGTATACCGTGCTTGTGCGTGATGGCGTTACTGGCAAGGCCGTAGAAAATGCTTCCGTGGAGTTCACTTCCGAAAACGGTGTTTCGAAGACGTTGAAAACAAATTCTAATGGTAAGGTGGTTTTCCCGTCTGCCGAGAGTTATGTGAATCAAGTAATTGTTTTCATGGAGGGGTACATACCTACTGATACAGTTGATGTTGTGACTATTGCAGATTCATCTTACTCCTTGATGTTGCGTACTTTGAATTTGGCTATTTTGCCAGAGGGTGTAACGGAAGCCGATACCGGACGATATTACCGCTATACGGTGATCGTTCTTGACGAAACATCTATGGACGTGATTTCTGGAGCAAATGTTTCAGTAACGTCTGGTAGTCACAAGGCTGTTGATGTTACTACCGATAAGAATGGCCGTGCCATTCTGGATTCGCTCCCGTCAAAACAGAATCTTTTCAGTGTATCCGCATCTGGATTTACTCCGGTAGATACTCTTGTTGTTGCTGACACCAGTAGTTCCGAAGGTCTAGTTTTACAGACTCTTCGCGTTATCTTGGCTCCATCTGTTTCCAAATAGTTTATGGCTTTTCTGCTGAAGAATCCACCAAGCCCCGCATGTCTTAGGCTTTTGCCTTTGGAGCTTATGCAGCGTTACTCCGTTTTGCCGGTGAAATATGACGACAATACGGGTTATTTGACTGTTGCCATGCCTTCAGCAGTTGACTTGGAATTGGTTCAAGAACTCCAAATGGCAACTGGTATTTTGGTTCAGCCAGTGGAAGCGGATCCCGATAGTATTGCCGAGTGGGTTCAGACTTTTGCTGCTCATTCCGAGTCATCCTTTGGTGCAAAGCAGGAAAATGGACGTGCAGTTTCCGCTGTGGCAAGGCTTGTAGATGAAATTATTTCCGAAGCCGTGCAGACCGGAGCTTCTGATATTCATTTTGAACCTGGGGAGAAGGTTTTCTTAGTTCGTTTTCGCAAGGATGGTGAATTGCAGATTGTCCGCAAATTGCCCGTGCGCTTGATTTCAGAAACTGTTTCTAGAATCAAGATCATGGCCAGTATGGACATTGCAGAACATCGTAGACCTCAGGATGGCCGAATTCATTTTGGTGACGGTAGCAAGGCTGTGGACATTCGTGTTTCTGCGCTGCCAACGGACTACGGCCAGAAAATGGTATTGCGTCTTTTGGATAAAGGACAGATTATTCATCGCTTGGATTCTCTGGGAATGTTGCCTAACCAAATTGAGATGGCTGAGGCTGAAATTCACAAGCCTTATGGCATGTTCCTGATTACTGGACCCACGGGTTCCGGTAAGACAACGACGCTTTATACCTTGCTGCAGATGATTCGCAGTTCTAAGCTGAATATTTCCACTATTGAAGAGCCAATTGAATACAAACTGGATGGTATTACACAGACTGCGGTAAATACAAAGATTGATTTGACCTTTGCTGCTGCACTGCGAACCTTGCTGCGTCAGGATCCCGATGTAATCATGGTGGGCGAAATCCGCGATAGTGAAACAGCTGAACTTGCGATTCGTGCCGCTTTGACGGGGCATTTGGTTTTCAGTACTTTGCATACTAACGATGCTCCTTCGGCTATTGCCCGTTTAATTGATATGGGCGTTGAGCCGTTCCTAGTGGCCAGTGCAGTAAACTTTATTATGGCTCAGCGTCTGGTTCGCCGCATTTGTCCCAAGTGTGGTGGAAAAGATTCTAGTTGTTTGGCATGCGGAGGAAGTGGATACAAGGGTCGTGTCGGCATTTTTGAGATGATGAAAATGAGCGAAACTTTGCGTGATAGGATTCATGAGAATGTGTCTACATCGGATTTACGAAAGCTGGCTGTTGCCGAGGGAATGAAAACTTTGGCAGAAGATGGTCTTGAAAAGGTTAAACTTGGTTTGACAACAGAATCGGAGATTGCCGCCGAAGCGGTAATGTGATTTGAGGCTTAAATGAAAAAAGCATTTCTATTCGTTGTTTTAATGAGCTTGTGGGCTACAGGGGTATTTGCGCAGGTTCAGGAATTGCCCATTGCTGATACCGTCGTAGTCAATAAGCTGAATGTGAAAAATACGGAAATCCGTGATTTGCTTCAAGGAATGGCCGTGCAGTATGGTTTAAATCTATTCCTTGCTCCAGAAGTGAAAGGCCCGGTGACAGTCAATTTCAATAACCAGCCTTTGAAGGATGCCTTGCGTGTACTTTTGACTGGTAATGGTTATGAATATAGCGTGGAACGAGGTGTCATTCATGTGCGTAAGCCTGCTCCTGTTGTTCCGGAAACGCCGAAGGCTCCTGAAAAGCGTTTTATCGTTGAATGGAAAGCGGATAAACTGAGTGTTGATGTGGATGATGCAAATCTTGCAAGTCTTATTCGCAAGATTACTGAGATCACAGGCAAGAATATCTTTATAAATGATTTTTCGCCCACGCAGAATGTGACCCTGTTTTTCAAGGGGTTGTCTTTTGAAAAGGCAATGAATTTCATTGCTGGCAAGGTGGATTTAGAATATGAAGAAGAAGACGGTGTAGCAACGTTCAAGAAGCCTACATGGAATCTTTCTGGTAATAATGCCGGTAATGGCAAGTACAAGGTGCGCTATGGTAAGGATTCTCTGCTTAGCGTGGAAGCCATTGAAGCGCCTCTTGCAAATGTTGTAAGTGAAATCCTGGCTCAGACAAAGATGAATGCCATGGTTTATGGAAAGTTGGACGGTAACATTACGGCTCATATTTCAAATGTTTCTTTGCAAAATGCTTTGAAATATTTGTTCCAGGGAACATCTTACACATTCTGGGAGCGTGATGGTGTTTACTTTATTGGTCCCCATGAAATGCAGACTGCGGATAATTCCCTGCTGATCAAGTTGAAGCATTTGAAGGCCGAAACTGTTATTGGACTTTTGCCCTCTAGCCTTACCAAAAGTACCCAGATTCAGGTGGTTAAATCGCAGAATGCATTGATTGCGGTTGGATCTTACGATGTTCTCGATGCGATTTCCCAGTACATTGAAAAGATGGATTTACCGGTGGCTCAGATTTTGATTGAAGTCCTCGTGGTGGATATGGATATTGAAAAAGGACATAGCCATGGCTTGAATCTGCTTTTTGGCAAGGCTTCCAAGAACATGGGGTCTGAAGCTTTGTTCCCCAATATTGATCAGACTCTTAATGCAAAACAGACTCAGAGCGTTGTTGATGGAATTGGTCTTGGGGAAATTATTTCTGTACCTAAGGATATGGTAACAAAAATTCAGGCAATGGAACAGGAAAAGATTCTGGATGTGAAGGCTCGTTCTCAAATTGCAACCCTAAATGGTGAAACCGCTGTACTTACCATTGGTCAGACTCAGTACTATATGCTTACTTCTGAAGTGGACTACAATCAGGGTGATGCTGTTACGAATAAGACTACCCAACGTTTTGAACAGATTGCAGCAAATTCCAATATAACCGTTACACCCTACGTTACTGGCGAAGGAGAAATTACTTGTGAAATCGTTCCGGATTTTTCAGAACCCGAAGGATCCTTTAACTCAAATGTTCCTCCCACACTTAACAAACGTTATGTGAAATCATCTGTAAGACTACGAAATGGCGAAACTATTGTGTTAGGTGGCATGGTAAAGGAAGGCGTGCATGACGTGTATAACCAGGTCCCGTTCCTCGGATCTATTCCTGTGATTGGATGGCTGTTTAAGAACGTAGAACGTGTCAAGAGTAAAAGTCAACTTCTGATTTTTGTAACGCCCCATATTTATTATGGAGCGGACGCCAGTGTGGATGTAGCAGACGAACTGGAAAAAGCTCAAAAACCAATTATTCCTAAGAAAAAGGATGCTAAGAAGTAATGTCTTTTGGGGCTGCAATTTCTGTTTTTCTAGGACGTTATGTCTGGTGCCTTGAACTGGGCTGCGATTATTCTCGTATTTCGAGGGTGTTCCGCAAGAAGGGGAGGGGTGTTACCGATGTCAGCTTTGAGGGAACTCTTGAGGAATGTCGGCGTTTCCAGTTAAAAAATGGTGGCGCAACAGATGGCGTCATATTGGTGGATGACCTGACCAACATTAAGGTTCTTGGCGAAGTTGATAGTATATCTATTCCTGGTTATAAGGAAAGTTTTTTTGAAAATGTGGATTCCATCGACGGTGTCTGCAGAATTGGCGCGTCAAGAGATGCGGTGGATGCTGTTGCTGAAAAAGTTCGGAAGGCTGGATTCAGTATTTTAAAGCATGTTCCTGCTGCATTTTATGTTGCAGATACCATTCAGAAGGATAATCAGGGAAGTTCGCTCTGCTATTTTGTAGAACGTGACTGTATAGATTTCTTTTTTGTTCAGGATCATACTCTTATTGCCTGCTATCGCTTGACAGGTGGTGACACAGAAAAGAAGGTTCAAGAGGTTGCCTCATATATCCGCGAAAATTACCTTGTTAAGGACTTGCTCGTGGATGTTCGGGAACATATCAGCGTGGCTTGTGCTGCTGCAGAAGATTTTTGGTTGTTTCATTCGGACAAGATGAGGGGATTTTCTTCGCCAACTTCGGGGGAGGCCCTTGCGCAAATAAAGCAGTCTGCTCTTTTCCGCAGGACGCTGAAAGCATGTACAGTAATTCTTGTGATGTCCTTGCTGATGGTTGCTTTTTTCCGTTGTGGGGTTATGTATTATGGCTACTCCAATGAAGGAAAAATCCAGGAATATACAGAAAAACTTGAAAAGCGAAAGCAACTGGCTGAACTTGAGGCAAAGTTGGAAAAGGACCGGGACGAAACAGAAGTATTCCTAGCGCATCGCAGCCGTTATGCTACATCCATGAAGGATATCGTCGCTACTGTTCCCGCAGATTTATGGATTACAAAATGGAATGTTGAAAACCATACCCATATTATTCAGGGGCAGGCCTCAACATCTGGTGATGTTTCTATGATGTTGCAAGCTTTGGAACATATGCCGGGCTTTTTCAATGCCCGCCTTAGGAGCACAGAAAAGACTACCTACCGCCGTAATCCTGTAGTAAAATTTGAAATTTTGGTGGAGGATAATCGATGAGCCTCTTTTTCCAGAAAAACCGTTTTTTGATTTATTCTGTTTTGACCGTTGCTATAGTGGTGGCTGTCATTGCAAAGTATTTAGTACCAGTAGGAATGGCCGCTGTTGGTGAATATACCGCCATCCGTGCCGAAGCTCATAAAACAACGCTTATGCAGGACGATGCGAAATCTCCTGATGAGTTGATCGCAGAATATAAGAAAATCAGTGCTCAGATTGATTCTAGAATTAATGTGGAAGTTTCTGCTTCTGGGATTCTCAAGAGTATTTTGGAAACGGCTGCCTCAGATAGCGTACAGCTGTTGGATTTGTCCACAGCAGAACGTGAATTGCATGGTAACCGCGCGGAATATCCAGTGAGTTTCAAGGCCAGTGGATATTATCACAATTTTCATGATTTTGTGACAGATTTGGAAAATGGAATTTACTGTTTGAAGATTTCTTCCATTGATGTTCAACCGGATAAGGATAATTTGATAATTGCATCCATAAGGATGTCCATTCTTGGTAAGGCGGGAGGTAGCAATGAATAAGTTTATTGTTCTGCTTTTTACCGCAACAATGCTTGTGTGGGGGGTATTCCTCTACCGCATGGCAGACAATGTGAATGGAAAAAAGGATTCCAGTTCTGAAGTTTCCGAAGTTCGCACCTTGGATTTCAAGAGTTTGCTTAAGAATCTGAATGCACAAACCAAGATGGATAGGGGGAGTCGCGATCCCTTTGCATTACCGCAATCTTATGCTCCTAAGACTTCAGCTCCCGTAAAGAGCGTGAAAAAGGATGTCGTAACTGAAGAACCTGCTCGCAAGGTTCCGCCTCCCTCAATTACGCTGGATGCGATTCTACCTGGTTCCAATCCTGTTGCAATTCTTAAGTTCAGTGGTGAAAGTGCAGTAGTAAGCGTTGGACAGGAAATTTGGGGGGTAACCGTGAAGAAAATTGATGCAACGAGCGTCACATTGGTGTACGAAAATGACGAATTCACGTTAAAAGAGAACTAGGCTCGTATAATCGAAATAAATCCACAATCGCGGTTCTTTTTGCTGTTATAGTCAAAAATTATAGCCGTGTGTACATTTTTTTTGGAAAAAAAAGTCTCAACACGACAATTTTTAGTTATATTCCAAGTTGGAATAATCCAATAGATGAATTTTCATTAAGTGAAAAACTTTTGATTTTGCATCTGTGGAATTAGAAGAAGGTGTTTATATGAATCGTTATGACTTGGTACTGCTGGGCCTCATCGTAGAGAAGAAGCGCAGCGGTTACGACATCATTACCGAGGTTCGCAATCGTGAACTGGACCGCAGGGCAAACCTCAGTACATCGACAATTTACAACAGGCTTGCGACTCTCGAAAAGCACGGCAATATCGAAGGCCGCAACGTTCGTGACGGTAATCGTCCGGAACGTGTTGTTTTCTCGATTACCGAAAAGGGAAGGGAGACCCTACGCAAGGAAGTGCTCAAGCACCTGACAGGATTCAACGACGACCCCAGGACACTTGGTTTCGCTTTCCTTTTTGGAGCAGAACAAAAGGAGCTGATCCGTTCACTCGAAGCGCATGAACGCCGCTTGATGCAGGAAGTGGATCACTTGGAAAAGATGATTGCCGAAGAACCGCGCCCGACTTTGTTTGCCGAAGGTCCGTTCCTCAACTGCATGAGCCGCGACCACATTTTGGTGGAGCTCAAGTACGTGCGTGCCGCTATTGGCATTTTGCGCGATCCGGTTCGCAACAAGAAACTCGACGGCTACTTCTACATCAACTTCGGAAACCGAGACTTTGAGAATTTCAACCAGAAAGGTTAGAACTTAGAACTCAGAGCTTAGAACTTAGACTTTTTTCTAAGATCTAAGAGCGAAGCGGTCTAAGTTCTGCCGACTAAATTTTTATATTTGCACTTGAATTTTTAACCCCCTCTTACGGAGAAACAATGGCTACAAAACAGACCAAGAAGAGCGCCCCGAAGGCCAAGAAGGTTACAGCTAAGGCTGCAGCTAAGTACGGCTACTTTGACGACGCCAAGAAAGAATACGTGCTCACCACGCCGGCAACCCCGATCAAGTGGTGCAACTATGTTGGTACTTTGAACTTTGGTGGTATCGTCGATACGACTGGCGGTACCCTCGTTTGCAAGGGCGACCCGGCCCTGAACCGTATCACCAAGTACATCGCCCAGATGCCTTGCTCTGACTTTAAGGCCAGCACCATCTATATCCGCGTGAAGAACGCCAAGGGCTACACCGTGTTCTCTCCGTTCGTGGTTCCGACTCTCACCAAGATGAAGAAGTGGGAATGCCACGTGGGTCTTTCTTACATGCGCTGGATCGCCGAATGCGAAGGCCTCCGTACGCAGGTGACGATTTTCGTGCCGACTGGCTCCAACACTCTCCTCCAGGATATCCAGGTCACGAATCTCGACAAGGCTTCCAAGGAAGTGGACATTATCCCGGTTTATGAATTCAGCCACTTCGAAGCTGAAAAGCAGCTCACCAACGCCGACTGGGTCCCGCAGACCATGACCCTCAAGGGCCACTGGGAAAAGGACGGCCACGTGGTGCTCGAACAGTACGCTTACATGAAGCGTGACTTCGCCGTGAACTACGTGACTGCTAACTGCAAGGTCGGTAGCTTCGATGGCGACCGCCGCGTGTTCCTCGGCGCAAACGAAATGGGCTCCTGGGCCGCTCCGCTCAGCCTCGCCAACAAAGAACTTTCCAACAGCGAATGCGACCGTGGCGACAACATTGCCGCTCTCATGATCCACGCTGGCAAGATTGCCGCCGGCAAGACCTTCCGCACCTGCACCCAGCTCGGTCAGGAACAGAGCCTGAAGGTTGCCTCTAAGGCTATCGCCAAGTACCGCGACTTGAAGAACGTCGACAAGGCTTTCGACGAACTCGCCAAGTTCTGGGAAAAGTACCTCTCTACGATCCAGGTGCAGACTCCGGATGCAGCGTTCAACTCCATGGTGAACGTGCACAATCCGCGTCAGTGCCACACCACCAAGAACTGGAGCCGCTACCTGTCCCTGTATCAGCTGGGCTACGGCACCAGCCGCGGTATCGGTTACCGTGACTCCAGCCAGGACCTCATGGGCGTGATGAGCCACATGCCGGAAGAAGCATTGGAACTCGCCTTGAACCTGCTCTCTGTGCAGCGTCCGGAAGGTAACGCCATGCACCAGTACGCTCCGCTTGCCCTTGCCGAAGACAACGGCAACGAAGCTAACGCCGGTGACTCTCGCGAAAAGAAGGGTGTGCTCGATGAAAACGGCAACCCGGCTTACGCTGACTGGTACGGCGACGACCACCTGTGGATCGTTCTCACTATTGCCAACTACCTCAAGGAAACCGGCAAGATGGACCTCCTCAAGAAGGAAGTTCCGTTCTACGAAGCCGGCAAGAAGCGCGCTCAGCGTGAAAAGGGCACTGTGCTCGAACACCTCAAGCGTTCTCTCAACTTTACCCGTACTCACCTCGGTAAGCACGGCCTCCCGCTCCTCGGCTTTGCCGACTGGAACGACTGCATGAACCTCCCGCTCGGTGCAGAATCCTCCTTCAACACGGGCCTGTATGCTAAGGCTCTCCTTGAAATGATGGACATCTGCGAAGCTCTCGGCGACACCAAGTCTGTCGAAATGTACAAGGGCTGGTACGAAGACGTGAAGAAGGCCTTCAATGACAGCGCTTGGGACGGCAAGTGGTGGGTCCGCTGGTTCGACAAGCAGGGCAACGCCTACGGCACCAACAAGGCCAAGTACGGCAAGATTTACTGCAACAGCCAGTCCTGGTCTGTGATTTCTGGCATTGCTACTGGCGACCGCGCCGTAATGGGCATGGACAGCCTGAATAAGCTCCTCAACACCGCCAACGGCGTGAAGAGCTCTACTCCGGGCTACCGCGGCTTCGACCCGAACGTGGGTGGCATTTCTACCTATCCTCCTGGAGCCAAGGAAAACGGCGGTATCTTCCTCCACACCAACCCGTGGGTGATGATTGCCGAAACGATTCTCGGCCGTGGCGACAAGGCCTTCCAGTATTACAGCCAAATTAACCCGGCTGCCAAGAACACCAAGCTCGACGAGTTCGAATCTGAACCGTATTGCTATCCGCAGAACATCCTCGGTGACGAACACAAGCAGTTCGGTATGGGCCGTAACGCATGGCTCTCCGGTACCAGCTCCTGGACCTACCAGGCTGCAACGCAGTTCATCATCGGTGTCCGTGCAAGCTTCAAGGGCCTCATCGTGAATCCCTGCATCCCGAGCTCCTGGGATGGCTTCAAGGTGACCCGTAAGTTCCGCGGCGCTACCTACGAAATCGAAGTGAAGAACCCGAAGCACGTGTGCAAGGGTGTCGCCGAGATGATCGTCGATGGCAAGAAGATTGACGCTGATGTGGCCCCGATCTTTACGAAGGGTGTGCACAAGGTGACTGTTACCTTGGGTTAATTCCTAAAGTGTCATCCTGAGCGTAGCAACGAAGTTGCGAAGTCGAAGGATCTAGATCTGAAATAAAAGTCCGCCTCTCACACGAGGCGGATTTTTATATTTGTGCGCATGAAGAATCTCGATACGACGCTTTATTTTATTACCGACAGCACGACTGTGCCGGAAGATCGTTTTTTGCCTGTGGTGGAGGCTGCTTGCAAAGGAGGCGCAACCATTATTCAACTGCGCGAAAAAGACCGGTCTACCCGTGAATACTTGGAACTTGCTAAGGCGACGCACGAGATTACATCCCGTTACGGGATTCCTTTGATTATCGATGACCGCGTGGATGTGGCCTTGGCGATAGGTGCCGAGGGCGTTCATGTGGGGCAGAGCGATATGCCGGTGAAATTTGTCCGCAAGCTCATGGGCGAGAGCGTGATTGTGGGTGCGACCGCCAAGACGGTGCCGCAGGCTTTGGAAGCTTATGAACAGGGAGCGGACTACTTGGGTTGTGGGGCTATTTACCCGACCACGACTCATGTAAAAACGGTGATTACTCCGGTAGAAACCTTGAAAGAGGTGGTGAAGGCGGTGCCGATTCCGGTGAATGCCATTGGCGGGCTCAACAAGGACAATATCTTTGTGCTGGAGGGCTCGGGTATTGCGGGCATTTGCGCCGTGTCTGCGATTATGAAGGCGGCCGACCCGGAGACGGCCGCGCACGAACTGAAACAGGCGTTCCTAAATATGAAATAACCCATAAGGAATCCTTATGGGTATCTCACAAGCCGAAAAGGCTTTTTAAAAAGGTTATTTTGCCCGAATTTACTTGCCGGACGAAACAATCACCTTGGCCGTTTTCAGAATTTTATTCTTGAGTTTGTAGCCCTTTTGGAACACGGTGACCACGTGACCTTCAGGAATCGTTTCGGAGGGTTGCTGCATCAGGGCTTCATGCATATTCGGGTCGAATTCAGCACCCGTCGGATCAATCTGTTCGAGACCAGCATCCGAAAGAATCTTGGCGAACTGGTTATAGATCATCTGCATGCCTTTTTCGAATGCTTCCAAGTCCTTGGCCTTGTTTTCGCTCGCGAATGCGCGTTCGAAATTATCCTGAACTTCGGAGAGCTTTTCAAGAAGCTTGCCATTCGCTGTTTCGATGATGTCGAGCTGCTCTTTGGCGCTACGGCGGCGGAAATTGTCAAATTCGGCCATCAGGCGCAAATTGCGGTCGTTCGCATCGGCCAGGGCAGCCTTGAGTGCTGCAGTCTCGGTTGCAGAGCTCGCCGAAGCATCGGCAGCGGATTCTGTGGGCTGTTCTGCAGAAGCGTCGGCAGGTGCGTCCGCGGAATTGTCAGAAGACTTTTCGTCAGATCCACTTTCGTCTTCCGTCTCTAGATTCTCGTCTAATTTCATCGCGTCTTCGGCGGCCTTGAGCACGTCTGCTTCGAATTTTGCCTTTTCTTCTGCGGTCGGTTCCTGCTGGTTCAAATCTTCTGCCATTTCGTTATTTTCCTATAAAAATGCCTATGAGGCTTAAGTTTTACAATTTCCATTTTCAAAGATAGCAAAATCCGTGCCAGAATAAAATTGCAAAAAAACGTTTCACAATAAAACACTTTATGGGATATTCTATATTGGAATAGGAAAAACGATGCGTTTTTAATAAAAATGTTCTATTTTCTAACTTGAAATGCATTTGGACCTGTACATTACGGTGCCAATTATACTAGGCTCGATTCTGATGGTGGTAAACATCATCAGGTATTTTCTGTTTATCAAGAATACGCACGATGTTCTTTCTGCAGGAAGCGTTCGCGACCGCGTCTGGAAAACGATTGCAGGCGTTTTGCTGGTCTTTTTCCTGTTCGGCTATCTCTTTTGTGCCTTTGTAGGGGAGCCCGATATCATGATGGCGCTGATTCTCTTAGGAGGAAGCGTTTTTGTCGCCATCGTTCTTACTCTGATGTTCAATCTGCTTGAAACAGCCAAATCCAGAAGCATCGATATTGCAGAAGTCTTGGTTGGCGTCGTCGATGCGCGCGATCCGAACCTGAACGGACACAGTCGCCATGTGCAGCGCATTACGATGCTTTTTTATAATTACTTACCGCCTCACCTAAAACGGGGCATTAATCCGGTAAGCCTGGAATACGCGGCACTTATGCACGATGTCGGCAAGCTCGGCGTTCCTGAAGCCATCCTCAACAAGCCTGCAAAATTGGACCCCGAAGAATGGACGGTCATGAAGCGCCATCCTAAAGTTGGTGTGAAAATTCTGGAGCCGCTCCAGACGTTTAAACATATTACCGATTGGATAAAGTATCGCCATGAACGAATTGACGGGCATGGCTATTACAGTCAACCGGGGGACCAAATTCCGCTTGCGGCAAGAATTATCTCCATCGCAGACACGTATTCCGCCATTACAATGCGTCGCTCCTATAAAGCTCCCAAGACTCACGAAGATGCTATTCAGATTATCAAGGATGTCGCCGGCACGCAACTTGACGCAGAACTGGTGAAGTATTTCTTGGAAATTCCCAAAGAAAAATTGGTGGCTTGCATTCCGGATCAGGTGAAGTACTAATATATTATAAGATCTCAATCCGTTGCGTAGAAGACTAAGTTTTTTAAATTTGCTTCACGACCATGAAGACGATTAAAATTCAGTACCTCGACGATTCCATTCAGCGCCTCACTTACGTCGGCGGCAAGTCCGACTGGATAGACCTTGCAGTGGCGGAGACCGCGGCTTGTCCGGCTTAACGGGAATTTGATAAATGAAAATAAACAATTTCTTACTTGTGTTGCTTGCGGGCCTGGAATTAATGACCGCTTGCACAGACACCTCCTCCTGTTTCGATGCATCTGAAGTATGCCCGGAAAGCGGGCGTGGAACATTCCAAGATGTTCGAGATGGTCAAGTGTATAAATACATCACCATTGACGATAGAGTGTGGATGGACCAAAACCTGAATTACCCAGCGGAAACTAGCACTTGCTACGATGAACAGCAAAGCAATTGCGACATCTATGGAAGACTGTATTCTGTACAGTATATGAACACCAAGCAAAAAAACTATGGGACGTTTAATCCAGATATTATTGATTCCATTTGTCCCCATGGATGGCGCGTTCCACGCTTGGCAGAATGGAATGAAGTTGTAGACAGAATGGATGGTCTGAAGCATTTTATGAATAGTGAATGCATGGATGTTTCTTTATTTGGCGGAATGGCTTATGTTAAAGAAAAACCAAGTACAGGCGAGCCCATAGGGTACATTTTTCACGATTTGGGAAGATATAGACAATGGATTACTTCAACATACGATTTGTATGGAAGTATGAAGTTGTTCGATATTGATCTTAATGGCAAGGATGAAAAAAATACGATATCCACATCCAATGGTTATTACTCTCTTCGCTGTATAAAAAAAGAAGATTGGGAACTGTAATTTACATGAATTTCTCTCTCATCCCTAACCACTAACCACTGTTTACTGACCACTTTTTTTATATTTTCTACGCAAAAATTTTTAACAAGGATATTGTTATGGCAAAGATTGCTATTCTCGGTTACGGTAACCTGGGTCGCGGTGTGGAATGCGCTGTGAAGCAGGCTCCGGATATGGAACTGGTCGCCGTTTTCACGCGTCGTGACCCCGCTACGGTCAAGATCCAGACAGCGGGCGTACCGGTGCTGAACGTCTCTGAAATGGAAGCTTGGAAGGATAAGGTGGACCTGCTCATCATTTGTGGCGGCTCCGCGACCGACCTGCCGGTGCTCACCCCGAAGTACGCCGCCATGTTCAACGTGATCGATTCCTTCGACACGCACGCCAAGATTCCGCAGCATTTCGCCGCCGTCGACGCTGCCGCTAAGTCTGCCGGCAAGATCGCGATGATTTCTGTGGGTTGGGACCCGGGCATGTTCAGCCTGAACCGTGTTTATGCCCAGTCCATCCTTCCGGAAGGCAAGGACTACACGTTCTGGGGCAAGGGCGTTTCCCAGGGCCACAGTGACGCTGTCCGCCGCATTAAGGGCGTGAAGAACGCGAAGCAGTACACCTGCCCGGTAGAAGCGGCTCTCGAAGCCGTGCGTAGCGGTTCCATGCCGGAACTCACCACGCGCCAGAAGCACACTCGCCTGGTGTACGTCGTGGCCGAAGAAGGTGCCGACAAGTCCTACATCGAGAACGCCATCAAGACGATGCCGAACTACTTCGACGAATACGACACCACAGTGAACTTCATCAGCGAAGAAGAATTCAACAAGAACCACAGCGGGCTCGCTCACGGCGGTTTCGTGATCCGTACCGGCAAGACTGGCATGAACTTGGAACACACCCACGTGATTGAATACAGCCTGAAGCTCGATTCCAACCCGGAATTCACGACGAGCGTTCTCGTGGCTTACGCCCGCGCAGCGCTTCGCATGAAGGCTAACGGCCAGACCGGTTGCAAGACCGTTCTCGATGTGCCGCCTGCATACCTCAGCACTCTGAGCGACGAAGATTTGCGCGCACACTGCTTGTAGTAGGTATGAGCACGGCTCCCCGAAGGGAGCCTTTGAGGTGTGAGCACGTCAGCCTTTGGCAGACCTTAAGTGAAAGAGTTCTAGGATTAATCCTAGAGCTCTTTTGTTTGGAAAACTCAAAGTGAAACGAGCTCAAAGGCGCTTTGCGCCGACCTCATAGCTCGAACCTCACCGCTGAAAAAATTTCTGATTGATCTCAATCTCGATCCCCACGTAGCGCGGGCCGAACTTCTTGCGGAGCGTGGTGGTGAGCCCGTCGGAAGAGCCTTTGTACGGGTAGTTGAAGCGGACCTTCATGGCGGGGTAGAGCCGCTTGATTTCGGCCTTGATGACATTCGCATAGGCGCGTTCTTGTGGGCGTGCGGGGTCGTAGAGGATTCCGATGTCGGCGTTGCGGACTTTGCCGTTCAGTACCGGCGTAAAGCTGTGGATGCCCAGGTGGACAATGGCCGCTTCAGGTCGCTGAGCCTGTCGAAGCGACCCTATGTTTTTAGCGACAAACTTTTCGATGGCGGCGCGGTATTCAGTCCAGTAGTTTGTGGCGGACTCTTTTATTTTTGCGGCGGTTGCTGGGGTGCGTGTTTCGAGCTCCCGCAAGTAATCGCTGAAGGCGCTCTTGTTGGTGATGGTGCGGTTCAGGTCTACAAACAGACGCGAGAACTTTCCTTCGCAGCTAAATTCCGGCTTGGCGAAGCGTACCAGCTTGCGGAAAACCTGAACTGCCCCGATATCGTAGGCCCGGTGGGTCTTTAGAACCTCGGCAGGAACGGCCTTCTTGAACGCCGCGGGCAGGCGGTTGCTGGCATGCTCGCAAGTGAGGATTAAGATGGAGTCGCTTCTTTTATTCATAAAGGAAATATAAATGTTTATTGAACTGTATGGATCCCGTCACTCCTTTCAGTCGCTCCAGGATGACATTTAATTGCATTCCACACCTCACACTCCACATTCCACACTATCCCTCTGTGCTGTACAGTTTATTTTCCGCGAGGCAGTGGGCGAGTTTTCCGTATTCGTATACAAAGTCATCTCGATCGGGGTCTGCACCAACGGCTTTCACGAGGGCGCTGGCTAGCGTTCCGCGCTTGAACATTTCGGCAAGCAAGGCCTGCGAATGGGCGCTGATTTTGGCTTTGACACGGTCCGTGATTTTTTGAATAAGCTCACCGGCGGTGATTTCGCTTGCGTCAACCTTCCAAATATTCAAGAAATCGCGGTCGGCAATCACAGTCTTTTCGGCGGATTTTGTCGTTGCGAGTAGAATCTTGGCGAGTGCGTCGGTATCGAGCGCGCGAATTTCTTTTTCGCTGGCGAAAGCGCCTTCCGCAAGACCCTTGAGTACGGCGACTTCCCATTCGGCAATGGCAATGTCGGCATCGGGGCATTCCTGAATGTCAACCAGACGGATTTCTACGGCGCCGCGGTCAAATCGGGCGATGGCTCCGCGGCTATTCAAGAAGAAATGATTCAGCAAATGTTCCTGATCGTAGGGCGCAATATCTGCCTTCACGCGGTTGAAAATTTGCTCTTCGTAATCCTTGTAGGTAAAGACTGCTTCGGGAATCACCTTGCCTGTAATGCTCGGGATTTTCTCCTGGTTGTGTCGGTAAGTTTCGATTCGTCCATCCAGGAATCCGCAGTACTTGCTGTCCAAAAACGGGCTGGAGGCGGCGATGGCAGGAATCAGTGGCAACAGGGCTCGAACAGCTCCGTGCAATTTGCCGAATTCCTCGTCACCGTTGAAGGAAAGGTTGATATGGGTGGATTGCAGGTTCGCCCAGCCGTGACCCTTGCAGTTAAAGATGCGGTCGTAAGTCTCGTAGATGTCCAGGCAATCGTAGGGCCAGAGTTTCATCTCGGCGGGGTCCATAAAGGGGTGGGCCGCCGTGGGCAAGAGCATCGCGTTAATGCTTTTGAGCGATTCGTTCGCTTTCAGGATTTCGTGGTGGAATGTCTTGCCCAAGTGCTTCAGACTATCAACCGGTTCTGCGCACTTGAATTCTAGCACATGGCTCACCAGTTCGTTCGAAAGCCCAATCGGTCCGTGTTCCACGTCCGAAAGCTGCTCGCCGTTCTTGTCTTTTCCAAGCGGAACATCTGCGCGGGGGAGAACATTCAAGGAATCACGATCCACGATCATGTATTCCATCTCGATGCCGTAGCGTTGCCAGAGTTTGTAATTAGTCATAAAAATTAGTGGTTAGTGGTTGGTGATTAGTGATTAGGTTTTATAAATGCGGCGAAGCCGCCCTGTTTACGGCCTGACGGCCTAACCACTGCATACTGTTTACTGTTTCCTAGAACCATTCCCTCTCATGTTGCTGCAGTTTGTGTTGTGCGGCGTTCATGCGTTCCTCGATGCGGTGACGCAACGACCTCATGATGGCTAGGTAAACCTTGCTCTTGCCTACGCCATCTTCGATGCCTGCGTCGATACTCGGATTGTCGTTCACCTCGATTACAATCGGGTGACCGTGCCATTCCTTTAAATCCACGCCGTAAAGACCGTTGCCGATCAGGCTGCAAATCTTGAGGGCGGTTTTTACGATTCCATGCGGAACCATCTCGATGGGGATGCTTTCGCACTTGCCCGAAAATTCTTCGCTCTGCTTGTCGTTGCTTTCCCAGTTGTAGATTTGCCAGTGGCCCTTGGCCATGTGGTATTTGCAGGCGTAAAGCGGTTTGCCGTCGAGCACGCCCACGCGCCAGTCGAATTCCGTCGGAGTGAATTCCTGAGCAATCAGCAGGTCGCTGTGTTCGAACATCTCGTCGAGAATCTGTTCCAGTTCTTCTTTATTAGTCGCCTTCTTTACACCCATCGAGAAACTTGAATCCGGCGACTTGATCACCATCGGGAATCCGATTTCCTTGGCGAGCGTATGACGGTTTTCGGCGTGGGCAATAATCGTCTTCGGCGAAAGAATCTTCGCGGCCTGCATCAGTTCTTGCAGATAGACCTTGTTGGAGCAGCGTAGAATGCTGTCGGGGTCGTCAATGACGGCAATGCCTTGCGACTGGGCACGGCGGGCGAAACTGTAGGTGTAGTGGTTCACGTTGGTGGTTTCGCGGATAAAGATGGCGTCGAATTCGCCTACGCGCGGGTAGTCCTTCTTGGTAATCATTTCCACGCGGAATCCCGTTTCTTCGGCGGCCTTGATAAAGTTCTGAATCGCCTGCGCATTGCTGGGCGGCTCCACTTCGTCGGGGTTCGTAAGAATACCCAAGTCGTACAGGTAATCTTCTTCTTTACTGGTGGCGTAGCGAGTTTTTTCGAAGTATTCCTGGGCGAACTTGTCCACGAATTCCATGTGGGATTCAGGAATTTCATCCACGCAAATTGGGCGAATACTCTGGATGAACCACTTCTGCTTGAACACGAATTTCGCACGCAGTAGCGGTGCCTGGAACAAACGATAAAGTTCCTGCGAAAGCTCCAGGTATTGAGGGCTCACGTTCTGGCCGAAGTAAATCGAAAGTACGAATTCCGTGCCGGTAAGCTTGTGCAGACTCTTTTGGATCAGGTTATCGATTTCGTCGGAAATGTGCTTGATGACCGCCGGAGCCTTGAAGTCCCGCATGTTCTTGACGCCCGGAATCACCTTGTGCCCGCGGGCCTCGGCCAGCAGTGACACGTAGTAGCCTTTGCTCTGGTAGTTGTAATCGCGGCAAAGGTTGAATACGCGCAGGTTGCGTTCGTTAGTGTACTTGCTCGAAATCAGGTAGTCCTGTGCCGAAATGATATCGATGCCCGGAACATGTAACTTCCAGTGCTTGGGATTGTTTACAACGATTAATTTTTTCATGATCCTATTTCTTATTCTCAATGACCAACACGTTGCCGTCGTAGGTCATGACGCCGAGCAAGATGCTGTGAAGCAGGCGGAACTTATCCACCTTGTAGTAGGGGGTCTTGTGGAGGGGGTTGGTGCCGTCGGGGTCGGCGACCATGAACTGTTTCTTGTCGTCGATTCCGTAAACTACGACGAAGTGCCCCATGGGCTCGCCGTGGATGTCGTCGAAGACGGACTTGTCATCGGCACCGGTGAATTCGCGCATGCTGCGGTACAGGTAAGTGGCCGAAAGCCCGCAGAGCACGGGTACGCCCTTCTTGAAGTATTTTTCGAACATGGCTGCACGCAAGTCGGAGAACGCCACTGTTCCGCCCAAGTCGATAAAGCGGATGTAGGCCTCAATAGCCTTGCGAAGCTTGGGGGCGTGCTTCGCCTTGCGCAAAAGTTCAAGCTTAGCCTTCAGTTCCGGCATGGAAAGTTCGCTCCAGGTGGGGTCCAAAAGCGTCAGGTTATACGAATGAATAGTCACCTTGAATCCACGTTTGAGCGCGTCGATTCCGAGGAATACGCCCAGAGTTCCGCCGTCTTCCAAGAACTCAATTTCAGAAATCAGTTGCTTTAGGGAAATCTTGTAGCCGAGGTGGTTGTAGACCGCCTGCAGGCTAGTCGGCCCGCAGGTGACGTCATCGGGCTGCTGTAGAATCTTGATGTCCATCGTTTTGCCTATTTTTGCCTTGTAGGTCGGGGCGGTTCGCGGATTTAATCCGTTTGGCCGTACCCGTTCTCGTCTGGCGGCTGTCGGAAGGTTTTTCCGGGTCGTCGATGGCGTGTTGTAAAGATACCAAAATCTGTAAATTAGGGCAAGGGGGACAAAAACACCTATGTAAACTTAATTTACAAGACAAATTCACTTTATATATATAGATTTGATTTGTATGAAATCGATTTCTTTGAAGATTGCCTCGGCTCTAGCCTTGACCGTTTCTGTTGCTTTTGCCGATGATTTTGAAGATGCACTTGCCTCGGTGGATTCAGCCGAAGCGGCCAATATGCCGGGCATGTACGATATCAATCATTTTGAATACATGGACTGTTGGATAGAGCCAGCAACAAACATTGTCCCTAGGGAAAGGAACCGTATCGGAGCCATTCGCGACGAGGCCAAGGTGTGTGGTTGCTACACTGTCCGTGAAAAGGGTGGTTTTGGTTGGCGAGCAAATGATGAAGGGAAAAAGATCGTCCAGGTTTGGAATCTCCCGAAACCTCGTCTTTTGACATGTCCCAAAGGCATGACCTGTTCCGAAGAATTCTTCATTGAACAGTGCGTGGACCATATCAAGCAGTCTGTTCCGATGCTTTCGGATTATGCGAAGGGAGGCGCCCTGGAAGGTGCTGTCGCACTGAACTTTGAAGATGGCGAAAAAACTCCGTTCGGCGAATATGTCGAAGCCAACAAGGCCACGGCGGATTCCATCAACTGCTTTATCAATGTCCATAACAGGCCCGACGCCACTCTTGAAAGCGACATGCGCAACCCGTATCTGTTCCACCTTTCGGGGATGCCCCGCAAGTTGATTCCGAGCGCTGCAGGTCGCTTTACGGATTATAGCGACGTCCGTTGTCTGAACAAGGGCCTCCTGACCGGTTTTGCCACCAACGGCTATGTTGAAAACGTCCGTCATGTCGATGCGAACGGCCTTCTTTACGGCGAAGAAATTGGCTACATGAATGACCCGACCTACCCCAAGAAACAGGGCCCGGAATGGGGTGGAATCCTCTGGAAATCCAACTATAGAATGGGTATGCGCGAAGGCATTTCCACCTTCTACCGTTCCAGCGTGCTCGACCAGAAGGTTTACGGCAGGGGGGACAGTTCCTATTACTTCAAGTTCCTGGAAGTGCCTTACACGCAGGGTTACGTCAACGGTATGGTGCGTATGTACTCCGACAAGGGTTTCGTGATGGCGGACATTCCCTACAAGCGTAACGCCCTGCACGGACGCATGACCGTATACAACCCGTTCAAGAAAAAACCGGTAACGCTGACATTTAACGCGAACAGCCTCGAAGGCTTTGTCGACTTCGGTGAATTTGGCGGAGTGTTCCACAAGGGGCTTCCCAACGGCCTTGTGACTTTCTGGACCGTGAAAGACACCTGCTACCAGTGGATGCCAGGCGAATCCGTTTGTTACTCCGAACGCATAACGAAAAAGCAATGGGGAACCTACCAGATGGGTAAGTTCCAGGGGCAAATGGAATGTGCCGACGGACAAAAGGGCGGCAAGGATTTGATCTGCCCCGATCTGGACTCCGCAGCCGTCAAGAAGATTGCGATTAACGCCGACATCGCCCTCAAGGAAAAAGAAAAGAACAAGGCAATCGAAGCCATGAAGGATGCCGAAGAGGAATTCGCGAAGAAACAGGCTGAAGCGGATTCTGCCGTGGCAAGTTCTACAGACACAACATCTACAGCTCCCAAGAAAGCCGAAGACGAAATCGCCCAAGCCATTGAAAGGGGAAAGAAGGCTCTCGCGGCAAAACTCGAAGCGCAGAAGGCTCTGCAAGAAGCCGAAAAAGCTCTAGCCGAGGCAAAGAAAGCTGAACGCGAAGCGGAAAAGGCCGAAAGGGAAGCCCTGAAGGCAGAACGCCTAGCTAAAAAGGCTGAAAAGGCTCGTCTCGCCAAGGAACAACGTGAAGCCAAGGCAAAAGAGAAGAGAGCGAAAAAAGCCAAAGAAAAAAAGGCGAAGTCCAAGAAAAAGACAAAGAACTAAAAACAAGATAACGGACCGCATCAAAGCGGTCCTTTTCTTGTATAACGAACACAGAAAAGAGCCAATTCCCAAAGGGTTCGCCCATCGCTCCGATAACAGGCTACATGCCTTTTCCCCACGCTCGACTTTTTTTATAAAAAAGTTCTCCTTGCACTTGCTTTTTTGAGCAGTTATGTTTATATTTATAGTGAACAAAAGTGCAACTAAACAAAAAGGCAATTATGAATGTGCAGGAGAAATTGAAAATTCTTGCCGCGGCGGCCAAGTACGACGTTTCGTGTTCTTCCAGCGGATCCAAGCGTCAGGTCCCTCAAGGCGGGCTCGGAAGCGCTTGCAGTGCAGGTATTTGCCACACATGGTCTGCAGACGGGCGCTGCATTTCGCTACTAAAGGTGCTTTTGAGCAACGCCTGCAAATACGATTGCGCCTATTGCATCAATCGCCGCAGCAATGACATTCCCCGTGCCACGTTCACTCCCAAGGAACTGATAGAGCTGACGCTGGAGTTCTATCGTCGCAACTATATCGAGGGGCTCTTCCTGAGTTCAGCCGTCGTAGGAACTCCCGACCGAACCATGGAAATGTTGGTGCAAATTGCAAAGGAGCTCCGCACCGTTCACAAGTTCGGCGGCTATATTCACCTCAAGGCGATTCCCGGAGCATCAAGCGATCTCCTGTACCAAGCCGGGCTTTACGCCGACCGTAGCAGCGTAAATATCGAAATTCCGACGGACCGGGCATTGCAATATTTGGCTCCCGAAAAGAACCACGCCTCCATCTACAAGCCCATGAACTTCCTTGCCGAGCGCAAGCTGGAATACAGGACGGAACATTCCCGTTATTCGCCTAAGTTCTTACCTGCTGGACAAAGTACCCAGATGATTGTCGGGGCGGCGGGGGAGACCGACCTACAGATTTTGACACTTTCTAGCGGCTTTTACAAGCAACAGCAAATGAAACGCGTCTATTTTTCGGGATATGTGCCTATAAATGCCGACAAGAGGCTTCCCGCGCTCACTACAAAGCCTCCGCTGGTTCGCGAACATCGGCTTTATCAAGCGGATTGGCTGATGCGATTCTATAAGTTCGGCTACGACGAAATCGTGGACACGGCACACCCAAACCTGGATTTGGAATTGGATCCTAAGGTAGCCTGGGCACTAAGGCACCCTGAATTTTTCCCCATAGACATCCAGACGGCCGATTACGAGATGCTGCTAAGGGTTCCGGGAATCGGTGTCAAATCAGCCCAGTTGATTGTTTCTGGACGTCGATTCAGCAAGATTCGTCTTGAACAGATGAAAAAAATGGGGGTGGTCCTGAAGCGTGCGCAATATTTCATCTACCATCCCGATACACCGGCCTGCCTGCGTCGATTGTACCCCGAAATGGTGCGCCCCTTGTTGCTACCCAAGCCCCAACCTTTGCAACTAGATTTATTCTCTAATCAAACTCTTGCCCTGCCTGCCTAAGAACCGAAATCAAATCCCCGAATCTCCCTTAATTTCAACCTTAGAACTCCGAATTCTGAATTAACTTATGCTTTCCATTTCATACGATTCAACATTCAACGGTTTCTTAAGTGTCGTCTTTGAAATCTATCGTCAGCATTTGGATGTCGGTGAAATTCATCCTGACCGTAGCGATTCTCCCTGCAATCTCTTTATGCAGCCGTTCCGTATCGAGACCTCGGAGGAATCCGCCCAAAGACTCAAGCGGGCTATATCGAACCAGGCAAGCCCAGATATTCTATCGACATTGGATGCCGCATTTCGCTCCGAAGAAGACGGAATTGAGATGAAAATCCTCGCTTATCTCCGTAAAATGTTCCGCGGAGTTGACCCGACCTACGCGAAAAATCCCACCTCCGACGAGATGCTTCCTATTTTCATGACCGCACGTTCAGTAAGGCGCGAAGTCGGAGGAATGCTTGGTATGGTACGCTTCAGCCGAATGCCCGATGGCACCTATTTTTCGGAGATAGAACCTAAATACGACATTCTCGAGCTGCTGATCGGACATTTCAGAGGCCGGTTTGCCAACGAACGATGGGTCATTTACGATTCCAAGCGAGGCTTTGGAGTCTACTACGACGGAAAGAATCCCGTCGAGATGTCCATTCCGAATATACGACAGGTTTCGGCAGTGAACTCGTCTGACAATTTTGTACAACTGTGGCAGGATTACTATAAATCCATCGCCATTAAGGAACGCGAAAATTCCAAACTCATGAAACAATGTTTGCCGGTACGATATTGGAAACACCTCCCCGAAAGGCAGGTACAGCCGAAGTGGGCCTAAAAATTCCCTTGTTGCAAATATTCCAACCATTTTTTTTGTGTTTTTGAAAAAAATCATCCCTTGTTTCATAAATAATTGTATTTTTCAGTTGTAAAAAATGGAGAATTTGATTTTATGAATATGGCTTCGGCTAAACCGGGATTTTTTGTTCAGGACCGCTTTTTATACAGCAAAGATAACGAAAAGGTCATCCTTCGTGGCATCAACCACATGTTCATCTGGACTGACCGTGAAGGCAAGACGATTCCTGAAATTGCAAAAACCGGTGCAAACTGCGTTCGAATTGTTTGGAATACACGCGGTCGAGTCAGCGATCTGGACAACATCATTACCCAGTGCATTTCAAACGGCATGATTCCCATTCCGGAAATTCACGACACAACGGGCAACTGGGACCGCCTGATGGAAGCGATGGAATTCTGGCTTCGCGAAGAAACGCTCCAGCTAATTACCAACCATCAGCAATACTTGATTGTGAACATCGGTAATGAACCCGGTGCAGACATGATGGATTCCGACGAATTTTTCACCACCTACAATGCGATTGTCACCAAAATGCGCGCTTCGGGAATCCGCGTACCCCTGATGATTGATGCAGACCAGTGGGGGCAAAGCGAAAAGAACCTTCTCGAAGTGGGCCCGAAGCTGTTGCAGGCGGACCCTGAGCACAATCTGCTGTTTTCGATTCACATGTGGTGGCCCACCGAACGTCACGATGCGCAAAAGACGGGTTACGCAACCGTTCAGGACCGCATCAAGGGCGTGCTGGAAGCATCCGTCGACAGCAAGTTGCCTTTAATTATTGGTGAATTCGCGCCCGTTGCCGCTGGGGGAATCAAGGATATCCCTTATAGGTACATTATGTCCGAGGCGGAACGACTGAATATCGGCTGGCTCGCCTGGAGCTGGGGTCCCGGTAACTCGGACAGTCCCGAAATGGACATGACCGTCCATAGTTCATTCAACACCCTGGTCGGTTGGGGCAAGGATGTCTGCGTCGACAATCCGAACGGCATCCAGAACACAAGTGTCATCCCGACGTTCATCCAGGAAAAGAATTTCGACATCGGCTCGCAGGTATTGGGAACGAACCTGATCCAGAATGGAGATTTCTCAAGCGAAGAACCTCTTTCGAACTGGCAGGTGGATTTCTGGGGAGGCAAAGCCGATGTACAGGTCAACCAGGGAATCGTCCGTTTCGACATCAAAAAGGCGGGCAAGGAATCCTGGAACTTGCAGTTCAAGCAAAAGCTTTCCCTGCGCGAAGGCGTCACCTACATTTTCAGCATGCGCGCCAAGGCCGACAAGCCCCGCACCCTGAATGTGAATATCAAGAAGGACGCCGAGGAATACACTCCCTACGCAAACGGACGTATCTTGGACTTGAGTACCAGTTGGCAAAACTTCAGCTGGAAGTTTACCATGAAAGAAGCTAGCGATATGGAGGCCCTGCTCATTTACGATATGGGCGGCGTACCGATTTCGTGGGAACTCTGTGACATTTCGCTTGTCCAGGCTCGTAGCGTGGCGGATCGTCTCAATCGCACCTTCCAACGCAATGTGCAAAAAAACTCCGGCTACTTCAATGCTCCGAACGGGCCCTGGGAACTGCATCTTTATTCCACAAAGGGCGATCTCCTGGAGGTTCTCGACAAGGGCAAAGGCGGCGAAGGAATGCGTCAATACCCCAAAATTGAACGCAGCGGAATCATGGTCGTCAAGGATCTTTCTAAGTAGGGACTATTCCAAATTGTAATATGGAATTCCTTACATTAATGTTTTTTATAGCACTTTTTCCTATAAAAAGTGCTATTATATCATTCAGGTGTTTATGTTATCTGTCTTTGTGCAGATAAGGAGATGTTTATGGACTTGCAGGAATACGTCGACCAGTTCGATTTAATGACTTGCATCTTATCCGTAGAGAAAAAGCCCGACGGGAGCTACGGCAAAATCTGCATCGAAGCAGGCAACAAGGCCTACCTAGCCTCATTCGAAAAAAATTACGATTCACCAATCAGTCTCGACAACGACAAAGCTTTCGTTCCCGGTAAGGAATATACGGAATATATTCCCAAGGACCTGAATTTTGAACACTTTATTGTTAGCAGCGCGGTTCACAAGAAGCCGATGCATGCCTACATTCATCCGGACCGGTTTAATGTTTGGTTCAATATTTTTAGTCAGCCGCTGAGCATCGACGATCCGAACAAGTGTTATTGCACCTATACGCAAGAAATCTCGACAGAGGCAAACATCGACCAGCTGACAAATCATTCGGCACAGACCACTTCCGAAGTGCTGAAAACATGCATCAAGCTCCGCAGTACCAAGAATTTTCTCAAGACCATGGACGAAGTCATCGCGGACATCCGTTCAATTTGCGAATCTAGTTACTGTTGCATCCTTCTCACCGACTTTCACGAGAGGACTTGTTCGTTGCTGTGCGAAAGCATCAAGCCGAACTCCGGCCAATACTCGCTCAAGAACTATCTGAACGACCCCTTTATTGATTATGCCAAGAGTTGGCTCGAGACCATTGCCGGAAGCAACTGCCTGATTATTGAAAACAATCACGATATGGAAGAAGTCAAGCGGAGGAATCCGAACTGGCATCGTTCGCTTCAGAGTGCTGGGGTCAAGAGTCTAGTGCTTTTCCCTCTTCAGCACAACAACGAAACGATCGGTTTTATCTGGGCCACGAACTTTGACACGAAAAATACTGAATATATAAAAGAGACCCTGGAACTGACCACCCTCTTTATCGCATCCGAGATTGCAAACTACCAGCTGCTACAACGTCTCGAGATGCTCAGCACCACAGACCTGCTGACAGGGGTCCTGAACAGAAACGCCATGAACAACAGGGTTCTTCGACTGGTGACAGGCCGCGAACGAGCTCCCGAAAAACTGGGAATCATTTTTGCGGACCTGAACGGACTCAAGGCGATCAACGACTCCGAAGGACATAACGCCGGAGACTGCCTCTTGAAGGAAGCCGCCTTTATCCTCAAGTCCGTTTTTGAGGGATGCGAGATTTACCGTGCCGGAGGAGATGAATTCGTCGTCGTGGCAACAAACAAGCCTAAAGAAGAGCTGGAAAAGAGCGTCGAAAAGCTACGCAAGGATTCCGCCAATCCAGAAAATGTTAGTTTTGCGTTAGGTTTTTATTTTAACGAGAACGGGGGAGACATCCGTATTGCGATGCACGAAGCCGATGTCCTGATGTACGAGGATAAAAAACGGTTCTACGACCGCTATCCTCCTATGAGGAGAAAATGAAAAAAGAGGAATTGCAACAGTTTGCCGATTCATTCCATACGATGACCTGCATTCTTTCCGTCGAAAAAACGAACGACGGGAGCATCGGGACAATCTGCATCGAAGCTGGAAACGAGCTTTACATCAAGTCTATGGAGCGAAAGGACGATAATGGCAATTCCGTTTTCAACCAGAAATTTATCCCCGGTTCCAATTACGAAATGTACATGGAAAAGGAGCTGAACTTTGAAAAGTTCTGCTACCAGAGCGCCATACTTCAAAAACCCGTCCTCGCCTACATTCAGCCGGAACGCTTTCCATTCTGGATCAACCTGTTCATGTTGCCGATCGATGTGGACGACGCCGAAAAAAGCTATTGCGTCTATTCGCTCGAAGCAACTCCCAAAGCGGACCTAGAAACAATGACAAGGCTTTCGGCCGAGAATTCGTCCAATGTACTCAAGGCTTGTATTAAGCTGCGCGGAACAAAGAATTTTCTTAAGACCATGGACGAGGTCATCGAAGACATCCGTGAACTGTGCGGAGCAGAATCCTGTTGCGTGTTGCATACGGATTTCAAGAACCGAACCTGCTCGGTTTTAGGTTCTTCCACAAAAGTGGGTGCCAATGTCACGAACATCCACGAAATTATATCAGACAAATTTGTCGATTACGCCGAATCCTGGATTGAAACACTCAAGGGCAGCAACTGTCTGATTATCCAAAACGATGCCGACATGGAAATTGTCCGCGAAAGAAATCCCGCTTGGCACGCCTCGTTAACAGGGGCAAACGTCAAGAGCCAGGTATTGCTTCCGCTCACGCATAACAATGAATTTATCGGCTTTATCTGGGTGACGAACTTTGATACCACAAAAGCGCTCCGCATCAAGGAAACTCTTGAACTGGTGACGTTCTTTATAGCCTCTGAAGTGGCGAGTTACTTGTTGGTGCAGCAGCTCGAGGTATTGAGCAATGTTGACCTGCTGACTGGGGTCAAAAATCGCAATGCCATGAACAACCAGGTATTCCAGTTGGTGAACGGAATTATCCAATACAAGACTGTGTCCGTCGTATTCGCCGACTTGAACGGACTCAAGCCCGTCAACGACAATGAAGGTCATAACGCAGGTGACACCCTTTTGAAACGCGCTTCGCAGATTTTGAAAGATACTTTCTACGATTGCGAAATCTTTCGCGCCGGCGGAGACGAATTCGTCGTGGTCGCATTGGACAAGCCCAAAGCGGACCTTGAAGTCCGTGTTGAAAAGCTCCGCCAGAAATCCAAGGAGAAAGGAAACGTGAGCTATGCGCTCGGATTTTTCCATGATGAAAATGGGGGAGACGTACGCAAGGCCATGCACGAAGCCGATGTCCTGATGTACGAGGACAAGAAACTCCACTACGGCCACAGATAAAAATACCATCCCAAAATTTGAGCGTCTATACACAAGGTATGTATAGCGTCAATTTCGGAAAATCGCCCACTCACACCGTTAGTGCGGCGTTTTTTTTATGGGCGAGACATTTCAATATGCTCTCTATCATCATTTTTTGCAAGTTTGTATCATAGAATATCACCTAAAATGTGAAAATTTAGACATTTAACCTAAATTTTAAACGAAAATTGGCGGTTTTGTATCTTGAACTATTGACTTTTGTAAATGAAGAATTTATATTAGGGGCATGAAACCCTTAATGGAATACACCAGCTATCGCATTTATATTCGCGATTTTTATGCCGAACGTAAGGAACGCTCCGGTTTTACGTGGCGCGATTTCGCAAAGGCTGCTGGGTATTCCTCTCCGGTTTTCTTGAAGCTTGTCTGCGACGGCAAGACGAACCTAAGCGAAGCGGGTATAGAACGTGTCGCTTCGGCCATGGGACTTGTCGGCATCGATCTGCAGTATTTCAGGCTTCTAGTCGCGTTTGACCAGGAAAAGTCCTCCGCCGCAAAGAAGAAGATATTCGCCGAGATGCGAGCGCTCGCTAATGACAATTCCTTTGCGTTAGTGGGCGAGGACCAGTACGACTATTACGGCAGCTGGCTGAATCCTGTACTCCGCGAGATGGCCCCGCGCCTGAACGGCGCGACACCCGCCCAGATGGCGGGGGAGCTCGTCTTTGAAAGCGATGCGGCCCACGTCAAGAATTCGCTCAAGCTCCTCGAAAAGAACGGCTTTCTCGAAAAAGACGAGCAGGGCCATTATGTCCAATGCAACCGCTCGGTGACCACGGGTAACATCGACGTCACCTCGCTCGCCATCCGCGAAATGCACCGCCAGATGGGCGAGCTTGGCGTGCAAAGCCTCGACCACGTTCCCGTCAAGGAGCGCGACGTTTCTGGACTTACCATCGGTATTTCCGAAGCCGCCTACGAAAAAATCATCAAAGAAATCGCCGACTTCCGCAGACGCGTCAGTTCGATCGTCATGGAAGACACCGGCGAGGAGCGCGTCTACCGCCTGAATGTTCAGCTGTTCCCCCTTACCAACACCCTGCCCAAGGAGGAACGCCATGACTAAATTGCAAAAGAAAGCGGCCAACATCCGTCTTTGGGCCATCGCCCCGACAGTTGCACTCGTTTTGTCTGCGTGTGGCACTTTCTGGGCAGGTGGCGTCGATGAAGAACAGAATACGATTGCAGGTGCCGCGGAGGAAAATAATCTACCAGCATCTAGTTCCGAGATGATATCGCAGCCAGATTCCGAATCGTCTTCCTCTTTTTCCACTCCTGCCGATCCGTCCGCCCCCACTTCATCCGAGCTTGAACAAGGCACTGCCATTGTCTTTCCGGATCCCATTATCCGGATCAGTAGCTCGTCCTATACAATTCCGGTTTCTTCTACAGCCACTTCGGAACCGGAGCTGGGCAAGCATGAATTTACGGGAATTATCAGAAACAATGGAAATCCTCTAGACTTGTCGCTGAATGTTGACGGAAATTTCATCTCCACGACAACAGACCTGAATGGGAAATTCACCTTCGAAAATGTTCCCGAAGGAACCCACGTGCTCTACACGACAAAAGACGGAACCGTGGGCGATGTCGCCTTCCTGTTGCTGAATAACGGAAACGGCTGTTCCCTGCTGGGCCCGATTCCCGCATCGGAATCCGAAAACCTGACCGCAACAGATCTGACTGCACCTCCGATGCAGACCATCATTCCTGATGCAGGCGGCACGGATCTTCCCGATTCACTTCCAAGCTTGGACGGCAACGGCAAGAATGATACGGTTGTTTACCATTCCGGAAATGATATAAACTGTTATTCTGTACGCGAAATGCCGCACGAACCCGATTACGGACACGTATGCGCGTGGGACGAAGCCTCTCAGAACGGAACGGCAACGTCCGAATGCGACCTGACAGCAAATCCTGAAGCGATTACCATTGAGGCGAACGTCATCATCGGCAGTCTCGATCCTGAAAGTTCGTACCGTCTCAATATCGTCAGCAAGCAATGGGAAAAAACAAGCGGGGTATTCAGCCTGGCAGTCATCAACAACGATTGCGGCGTAACAAAACCATCTCTCGCTTTCTTCGCCTCAAACGGCTCCGCATACTCCTGTGATAACGCCCTTATCTCTGGAGTAACAGTAGAAACTGGTGTTCCGCTCGCTCTCACGGCGGTTTGGAACGGAACCTCGCTTTGGCTTTACAAGAATGGTTTTCCGGTTGCGTTTAGAATCGGATCGGTCGATCTTTCGAACGTCGTAAACGCACCGGTTGTATTTGGGGATGAGGAAGGGACGGTGACGCTGAACTCGGTTCAGCTCGGGAACAAGGCAATCTTTTCTGCTGATGTCCTGTATCGATACTATCTGAATGGAGGCGAACAATGATGAACATGATTGACATAGCTTGTTTTGAAGTCAACGAACACGGCCGCCTCCTCAGCGGGAATAGGCGTTTCTGCCGTATGTTCGGCTTCGAGCCGTCGGAAATTCCGTGGCACTACGTGACCGATCTCTATCGCCATGTAGGCGACTGGGAAAAGTTCAGGCGCGATACGGAAAACGCAAGCTTCACTATGCGCATGAAGAATCGACGCGGTCGCAGCTTCGACTGCTGCATCGTCAGAGAAATCTTCCAGAATGCCGATGGGGAAGTCATTTTCCGCAATACGATTCACAAAATTGGCGAAGGAAAGGCTTATGTCCCGCAGACAGTTCCGCTGTCGGTGGTATTCCTCGCCAAGTGCAGCGACTGTGGAGCGCAAATCCGCGTAGCATCCGCTCCGGAGACGAGGCTTCGCATGCTATGCAACAGCTGTGCCGCAAAAACGTTCCCGGAGACTTTCTACGGCAAGACCGCGCAGGTATAATTTGAGGAAAAGGAGAAAGGGTAGGAGATTGGGTTAAGAGGAGAACTGGGGAAGGAGAACAAAGAAGAAGGAGAAAAAGAAAAGCGGTTCAGAAGAACCGCTTTTCACTTTTTTAAGGAGAAAAAAAGTATTGAATTATGCACCGAAAGCGTCGTCTGCAGCTCCCGAAACCTGGGCAGCATTAGCGGCAGTCATTTCCGGTTCGGCAACAGCCATTTCGGAGTCGGACTGTTCGGAAGCCTTCTTATCGGTAATGGAAAGCTTGCCTTCCTTGAACTTGTACATAGCGATGGTGGTCGGCTTCTTAGTCAGGTTGATATAACCCTGGTTTGCCTGCTTGTTGACGAAGCGTGCTTCTTGGGCCATCATGACCACTGCGCGGAAAACGGAGCCTTGACATTGTTCGTTTGCGTAAATGTCATCAAGATAGACTCTCTGTTCTTCAGCCATCTAGGTACCTCTGAAATTGTTTAGAAGAGGGAGAGGGATTCGAACCCTCGTTACCGTGAGGTAAACACGCTTTCCAAGCGTGCGCCTTCAACCACTCGGCCATCCCTCCAGGATGTGCGCCAAATATACCATTTTATTTTTCGTTTGTCAACCGTTTTTGGGCTTTTTTACGAAAAAAATGCATTTTTTTTCTAGTCTTTCGTCTATTGGCACGAAAAGCCGTTCTTTCGTCTAGTTTAATTCGTCCCAAACGACCTGCATCAGAGGCTCGATCGTCTTTGCTGTGAAGTCAAACTTGATATTTGCAGCGGCAAAAAGCTCCGGAAGCGGGCGGCTGTCACCCAAACTTTCGGCCTTGAACAGGTCGTCGATGGCTTTTTTCGGGTTTTTCTTGAAATTCGCCCAAACCTGGAGCGCACCGAGCTGTGCAATTCCGTACTCGATGTAGTAGAACGGGCACTCGAACAGGTGCAGCTGCTTTTGCCACAGGTTGTTGCGAACAGCCTCGAAACCGGAGTAGTCCACGCCAGCGTCGTAGCGGTCCATAATTCCCTTCCAAATCGCTTCGCGGTCTTTCGCGGTATGGTTCGGACGGCTGTACAGTTCGTGCTGGAAACTGTCGATGCTTGCCACCCACGGGAACAGCCAAATGACGTCCTCAAGCTCACCTTCGATGCTACGGCGGATTGCCTCGGAATCGTCTCCGTAGAAGGGCTTGAGGTTATTCATGCCGATCAGTTCCATACTCATGCTCGCGACTTCGGCGAATTCCGAAGGCACGTCGCGGTAGGCGAGGATAGGCTGGTTCGCAAGAGCATACTGATGGAACGAATGTCCCGATTCGTGCAGCAGCGTATAAATGTCGCGGTCGGTTTCCGCCGAATTCATGAAGATGAAGGGGAGGCGACTTTCGTCGAAGCCAATCTGGTAGCCGCCCGGAGCCTTGCCGAGCCTGCTATCCGGATCGATCAACTTTTTCGCCTGCATTTCGCGGGCCCACTTGCCGGCCTGGGGGTGGATCGACTCAAAAATTTGGTCGACCTTCTCGATGAGTTCATCGCCACTCTTGTACGGTTTCAGCGGAGCGCGGTTCAGCGGATCGACAGAGAGATCCCACGGACGAAGCGTCTTGAGGCCCATCTTGTCGGCGCGTTTCTTGTAGATTTCCTTGAGGAGCGGAAGCACCAGTTTTTCGACGCTTTCATGGAAATTCTTACAGTCGGCGGGGGAGTAGTCGAAACGCCTTTTGGCGAGGAAAATGTAGTCGATGAAATCCCTGCAGCCGGCATTTTTCGCAATTTTGTTGCGGATTTGGAACAACTTGTCGAAGGATTCGTCGAGAGCATCCTTGTCCTTTAAGCGACGGTCCCACATGGTGCGGAAAGCGCGTTCGCGCAGGTCGCGGTCGGTCTTTTCGAGGTAGGCTCCTAACTGCTGCATCGTCTTGATGCCACCGTCAAATTCTACGCTCATGCCGCCCGTAATCTTCTGGTAGGCCTGAACGGCCATCGTCTCTTCAGTTTCAAGAGGAATGTTTGCGGGGGAGAAAAGGTCCAGAGAAACCTGCACGCTACGGAACCAAATGCCGAATTCTTCCTTCAGCTTGTCCTTGGCCGGGTGCGCCATGAGTTTCTTGTTGAGCTTGTCGCTGTATTCGTTAGAAATCGGGTCAACATTGCTGACAAAGTCTTCGTAAGCCTTTGCCGCCGCTTCATCCTGGGTATTGCAAGTCATTGCGACATAACGCCGACAAGAAACTTCCGAAAGAACCGAACCCAGTTCGCTCCATTTTAAAATCCAGGAGCGCAGGGCATCGGGGGAGTTTGCAACATCTTCGTCAAGCAATCTCTGATAAAGCGCCTCGACATCTTTTACATTGTCTACATTGAAATTTTCAGGTACAAAAGTTCTTTTATTCATTGGTCTAAGTCTTGAGTTATTAGTTAAAATCTTTCGTCTGAAGCTTGCCTATGAGCGTTCACTCGTCTAAAAACTGATGGCTCCCACCCAGTCGCTCACGATGTTGTCTAGGACTGAGGTGCGCGCCTTGTCGGCAAGCGCCTGCTTTTCTTCCTGGCTTATTTTACGCTCCTGGTCGAAATCTAGCGTGAAAGCCTCTTCTTGTTCCTTGAGCGAAACATCCATACGCCCCACGATATGGACGACGTTGACATCCATCAACCTAAATATACGGCGGTCGATCGGCATTTCCGTTACTAGAACGATCCTATTGTCGCCGGGGACAAGCTTTACGGAATCGCGAAGCGCAACAGGAAGTTCCATCAAGGTATCCAGCACCAGGTTCGCCATCAGGCCACGAATCCAGAGCGTATCGTTACTTTGATTCTTGGCATTCAAAGTCGCCGTTAAATGAATCTTGCCGATTTCTTTTTCGAGAATTCCTCGGGCAAAATCTTGCACCAAGGCAATCACGTGAGGATTCGGCAACAAGCTTTTCTTCAAATCATCGGACTTCGGGAAAAGATCCTTATTTATCGAGGCTGAGTCAAGCGACAAATTGTCAAATTCCAGGACCGTTTGGGAAAGGATATCGGCGGCCGACAACTTTTTGGTAACGGCACAGCCGTCCATCATCAAGGCCGTCATCAAAAAAAAGATAATAGATAAAAGAATTCGTCTCATTTTTTATACAATATACAAAAAGAACCTCTACCAAAACTCTGCGATACAATCTATATCAAGGCAAAAGGGTGGAATTGTCAAACACAGCTTGAAATTTTTTTCTGATTTTACAAAAAAAGCCAAAAAGACGATATATTTATAAAAAATTGGAGTTTTTATGAACGAAAGATACAGAATCAGCAGGGGAGATGCCGCTCGCGAAGCACGCAGGACTCGCCTGTCGACAATATTCAAGGATTCCGTAGAAATGATGCGATCACAGGACTTGCAGGAATCCATCAAGGCCTCCAGGGCTAATACCCGAACTTATTTTAACGACAATATTGAATTTAACCGCCCTGAATTCGGAAAAAAGACACTGGTCACGGTCACCAATCACAGGACCCTTGAAGCGGCAGACCTAATCCACGAAAAAAATCCTGACAAACGCATCGGGGTTTTAAATTTTGCCTCTGCAACAAATCCTGGAGGAGGCGTCGTATGGGGGAGTTCTGCACAGGAAGAAAGTCTGTGCCGCTGTTCAACGCTCTACCCTGTACTGAATCAAAAAAGCCTTCTGATGAATTACTACGACTTTCACAGAAGCCGCCAGAATCCGCTTTACACGGACCGCTGCATCTATACGCCCAGTGTCAAGGTCATCAAGAGCGATACGGACTATCCCGAACGTCTAGACAGCAGCGGATTCTTCGACGTGGACGTCATCACCTGCGCGGCACCGAACCTGCGGCATGCCGAACCGATTTCCGATGCGGAACTAGAGCGGCTGCACCTGCAACGCGGTCGTAGAATTCTCGATGTGGCAGTCGAGAACAAAATTGACTGTCTTGTGCTGGGGGCATTTGGTTGCGGGGCTTTCCGGAACAATCCGCAAGTTGTCGCCAAAGTTTATGCCAAACTCATGGAAGAATTCAAGGGAGCCTTTGACCTTGTTGAATTCGCCGTGTTCTACTGGGGCAACGAAATAACGAATTATCAGGCGTTCAAGGATGCATTGGGATAGTTTTTGCGTAGGAAAATCGAGCGTTGCGAACCTCCCCTTACCTTGTCTCTTTATTGCCGATAATGCGGATTATGTAAACTAAATAATCGGAAGAACAGGTTTCTCTCGCCATTTCCCTGCTTTATACTATACGGCAAAATGCAATTTTATCTGTTTGAGTATCATGGACTTACGGTGGCAGTCTGTTTTTCTATTTTTAATCATTGCCAGCGAATGGTTGAACTTATCAACAACCGCGCCTCTTTTTTCTAAATTTGATAGACTAATTGTGGATAGATTTGCAAGCTTTTGTGGATGAGGAATTGAAATGCAAGCTGAATGGGAAAGATGTTTGAACTACCTCCGTGGAATGCTCTCGGATTCGGTTTATAAGACCTATTTTGCACAGACCAAGCTTACCAGTCAGACGACCGGTCATGCTACGATCTCTGTTCCTTCCGGACTGGACACGGCAGTCTATTCCGCCTATAAGGAACTTATCCGCCTGGCCTGGCGAGAAGTGACTCACGACGAATCGACCATGGAATTCGATTTCCAGCAGCAGGAAGCTGTCGCACAACCGGCTCCCCAGGCGAACAACAGCTTCAAGGATTTCCTGAAGCCGAGCATTCCGCTTTCTGGATCGTTCCGTTTCGAAAATTTCGTTCCCGGCGACAAGGCGCAGCTCGCGTTCAACGCCGCTCTCGCCGTTGCAAGGAATCCTGACGGCACACAGTACAATCCGCTATTTATTTACGGTTCTTCGGGTCTCGGCAAGACTCACCTGCTGCAGGCTATCGGCAACTACATTCTCGAAGAAGATCCGACCAAGCGCGTATGCTATCTGACCTCCGAAGATTTTTCGCAGCAATACATGAAATGCCTGCGCGAACAGCGTATCACGGAAATGTCCGACTTCTACAAGAACGAAGTCGACATTCTGCTGATTGACGATATCCAGAACTGGACCGGCAAATACGAAACTCAGAATGAATTCTTCCTGATTTTCAATGCGCTGCACCAGGCAGGAAAGCAGATCGTGCTCACATCCGATGCACCCGCCGCCGAAGTGAAGAATCTTTCTGACCGACTCGTGAGCCGCTTCTCATGGGGCCTTACTGTCGACATTCAACCGCCTGACGTCGAAACGCGCGAAGCGATTCTGCATAAGAAGGCCGAAGAACGCCACCTCGAAATCAGCGACGAAGTGTTGCATTACCTCGCCGAAAGCATCGCAAGCAACGTGCGTTGCCTCGAAAGCGCTATCATCAAGTTGACATTACAGTCAAGCCTGATGCACCACGATATCGACATGAGCATTGCGCAGAAGGTCGTATCTGAAATTGCACCGACGCTCCGTCGCCGCGTAAGCCTTGACGCCGTGTTGCATACCGTTTCGAAGCACTACGAAGTTCCCGAAGCCAAGCTGACCGAATCGGGCCGCGGCACCAAGGAAATTTCGAAGGCTCGCCAAGTCGCCATGTACCTGATGCGCGAATGCTCCCCCATTAGCTTGCAGAGCATCGGCTCCCGCTTCGGAGGCAAGGACCACTCCACCGTCGTTCACGCCATCAAGAGCGTGAAGAAGGAAATGGAGACTGACCCGAGCTTCGCCCGCCTCATCGAAAGCCTTAAGAACTCAATTCACGATTAAGGCATAGCCTACCGATAAAGCTTTATGGATCCCGGAACCTTCGGTTCCAGGATGACTTAAGCGTATACACTCATACTTGAACTTGAGAATATGACGCCTCCTTTAGTGGATGAGAGCGGTCATCTGTGAGCCATACGCGACTCGTATCAACGAGTCGTATTGGCGACCTTTGGACACTTGGCAACTTGTTGCCTTAGTGTACATGGCCACCTTTAGGTGGGAGCGAGGCGATATCACATTTTTTTTAGCAATAGAGCCGAGCGGTCACCTATGATGGTACGGGTGGTTTTGCATGACCATCTGCACGCGGTAAAGCTGCTCCGCGAAAAGTACGCGGGCGTGGTCATGGGTAAAAGTCAGCGGCGAAAGCGACAGGAGCAAGTCGGCGGTCTTTTTCAAGTTTTCGTCGATGCCGTACGCCGACCCGATCAAGAATACGATGTTTCCCGGAAAACGGTCGTCTATCTTGGATTCCTTGAGTTCCACGACTTCGAGCGGGAACACTCCCCCACGCAAACGCTTCACGTACTTGTCGACCTCGTCGGCAATAAACGGCGAACCCGCCTTACCAAAAACTGCTAGAACCCATTTCATAATTTAGTGGCTAGTGATTAGTGGTTGGTGGTTAGGGGAACTTCGTTGCAGTAGGTAGTAGGCAATGACCTGTTGTTAGGAATTCTTGATACCAGCGCCCCTGTATACTAATCACTGTTTACTAATCACTATTTACCTTCCCACACTTAAACGATCTATGAGGAAGCTTGGCATGCCGGCTTTTTTCATGCGTTCCTGCGTCTGGTATACGTCGTATTCCACGCGAATCAGGCGCACGCACTTGGCCTCGGTATCGAGCAGGCACCAGCAAGAACGCGGGTCGCGGTCACGAGGCTGGCCTACGCTGCCCACGTTCACCAGCAGGCGTTCCGTGTCCTCGATAGTGTATTCGTATTCATCCAGAATCTTGGGGATGGCGTTCGGACGGCTCGCCACAATCACCGGACTGTGCGTATGGCCCACAAAGCAGTAGCGGCCCTTGAAATGTTCAAAAGCGTCGAGGGCATCTTCGAGCTCGGTCACGTACACCCAGTCCGCGGGCGAAAGCGGAGAGGCGTGCACAAAGCAAATATCGTTTTCTTCGCAAATGTACGGGAGCGTCCTCAAGAACGAGACGGATTCGTCGGACAAATGATTCTGGGTCCATTCGATGGCCTGCTTGGCATACGGGTTGAACCCGGCGCTGGACTCGTGCTTGATTGCCACGCTGTCGTGGTTGCCGATAATGCAAATGTCCATATTTTCGCGAGCAAGACGAACGCATTCGTCCGGATCCGCACCATAACCCACTAAATCACCAAGACAAACTCTCCTATCGACATTGTTGTCTTTCATAGAAGCAATAACCGCTTCAAAGGCAACCGCATTCGAATGGATATCAGAACAAATACCGTAAAGCATAGCTGTAATATAGTAATAAAACGAGTTTTGCTTTCATAGAAAAATAATATCAAGCGCCCTACTCCCCCAATCACGCACCTCCGCCCCGTTATAAAAATTTTACAAGCAGGAAAGGTTTTCAAAAGCGTCAAATAAGCGTGTATAGAAGAGGGACTTCCCCTATAAAAATGTTTAACCATTGCAGGATATAAAAATATATCCTATATTTAAAGGTGGCTACATGCCCAATTTGCTCACTGTTTTCGGCCTAAGGTTTTTCTTCTATTCTCGAGAACACGAACCCGTTCATGTCCATGTAGAAAGCAACGAAGGTCTTGCAAAGTTTGAAATTCAAGGAGGAATTGTTAAACTTGTAGACAGCAAGGGAATGAGACTCAATGAATTGAAACTCGCAGAATCGATTGTAGAAGAAAACAAGGAACATTTTGAAAATGAATGGGTCAAGTATTTTAAAAATCTGGAGTAACAATGTACCGTGAAGACATTGAAAAAATTGAACCGGTAAACGAAGGGCTACGCCTTAGCGCAAAAGACGGACGTACCGCAACACTATTTTTTGCAATGTTCGACCGTTTAAAACAGGCTTCTCCCGAACAGAGGCTTGATTTTAGAATGTCCTTTGGCGGACTCCGATGGGATTCCCTTGACGAGGATATTTCTTACGACTCCATTTTCGAACCTGAAAATTTTCCACTAAGACTATCTATCGCACTAAGGCCCATAAACATGTCTGAAGTAGCCCGCCGACTAGGGATACAGCAATCTCTTATGGCCGCATATATGAACGGTTCAAAGCACCCATCACCAGAACGTCAAAAAATGATTTGTGACGAAATCCATAAAATCGGTCGAGAACTGCTAGAAGTCTAGATTAGATTGTCTATATTTGCACATGAGTTTAGTTTGGTGGGATTTTACAAATGGAGGTCTTCTGTGAAGATTTTTACAAACGTCATTGCGAGCCCTGTAAGGGCGAAGCAATCCATTTTTGGTCTGTCATTCTCGAAGCGGGAATCCATACTTCTTGCCATGGCTCTTGTCTTTGCTGTATTTACTGCGTGCGACAGCGGTTCCAGCAGTACTGACCCTGACCCGATTGCGGAAGTTTCGAGCAGTAGCGGTGATGTTTCCAAAAATTCTTCGAGTTCGTAAAAGAGCGCCGATAAGGACAAGTCTTCTTCTAGCGAGAAGAGTGCGAAGGATTCTAGCTCCTCGGTAGCAACTAAGAATTCTTCTAGCTCCGTCAGCGGCGACAAGAGTAGTTCTTCCGTCAAAAAAGAAGACTCTAGCAGCAGCGCTGTGAAGTCTTCTTCTTCGGAAGCCAAGTCGAGCAGTAGCGAGGAGGTTAAACAATCTTCTTCGAGTGTTGTGGCTTCGAGCTGCAGTATGGAGGAACCATTGAGTAGCAGTGTGGTGGAAGAATCTAGCAGTTCGTTCGACAAGGCGTTTAAAGGATCGCTTTGGCGTACTGGCGCGTATAAAGCATTTGTTGACCCGCGCGACAACCGTGAATACTATTACATACAAATTACCGGCGAAGACACGGCAGGCAAGGCTGCCACAATCAAGGTGATGGCAGAAAACCTGAATGTCGGTGAGTTTATAAGAGGCCGAAAAAACCAGGAAGACGATACTAAAATAGAACGTTATTGCTACGATAATGATACTACGAACTGTAACAAGTACGGTGGCCTATACCAGTGGGCAGAAATGATGCAGTTGCCGAGCCGTTGCAACACCGAAAGCTGTGCTGACATGATTAAGCCGAACCACCAGGGAATCTGCCCCAGTGGCTGGAGGTTGCTGACTTATAATGACTACTACATTGTGGTGCATGCTGATAACAATGAAGATGGAGTGGAGGGCACCCGTGCTGGTCGCTTTGGCGGTAGCAATGATAGTGGCTATAGCCTTATTAGTACGGGGTATCTTTGGGATCATTCGTTCACGAACGTAGAAAATGGTACATATTGGCATTATCCTGTAGAAAGCGACCAATATAATGGAATTGCTTCTAAGGTAAGTTCGCAATGGAGAACTGCAACTGGAAATTCTTATGATGATTCGTATAAGACTCAGGGCTTTTCCGTCCGCTGCGTAATGGTTGAGTAACCGTTAATTAAACAAACAATTTTAACAAATAAACAGGGCTGTACCTAACAGCCCATTGAGGGTTATTATGTCTAAGAAAAGCGCGCTAAACGAGTGTCGCAGAATCAAACTTGTTTGATTCTATGACCGAGTGACGCCGCGGACGCCGAAGGCGTCAACAACATCAAGAATAATAAGAAAAATTCCAGCCGTAAAAATTACAAAATGGACGCCAAAAGAAAGCGACGGCGAATGACTGGCCGCTAAGCGGACAGTAAAGGCCGAAGGCCGTAATTTCTGTGAGTAATAAATGCTTGGTATTAACCAAGCATGTTTGCGAGAGTGAGGCGTAAGACGAACGGTCTTTGGGCTCGTGCGGAGCAGGCTGAGTCGGAGCGTTGCTTGCTAAGCGTTTTCTCGGATGGAAAGGTGACCCCGGAACAAGTCCGGGGTGACATCCGGGGTTTTTAAGGGGTGTCCCCTTAGGCGAGAGGGTGCTGGAATGGCGCTTATTCAACCTTCCCGAAGATTCTGGGTGTCCCCTTAGGCGAGAGGGTGCTGGAAGACCCGGCTATGGATTGCTTCGTCGCTTTGCTCCTCGCAATGACGTATGCCGGGGCTGCAAGCAGGGGGAAACCTCCCCCATCTACAGACCGTTCGGCTCTATCGCTTCAAAAAAACTATGACATCGCCTCACTCCCACCTAAAGGTGGCCATGTACACTAAGGCAACAAGTTGCCAAGTGTCCAAAGGTCGCCTACACGACTCGTTAAGACGAGTCGCTTAAGGCTCACACTAAACCATAAGGCAACATATTTCTATATTTGGGCGCGTATGGAAATGATTCAAGACAAGCTGAAGGTCAGCATTGCCTATTCCTTGAAGGAACGCACCGGAAAGATTCTCGAAGAAGTGCCCGCGAGCTACCCGTTCGTGTACATTCACGGGGCGAACAACATTATTCCGGGGCTTGAAGACGCGCTGGAAGGCCGTCACTTGAATGAAAGTTTTTCTGTCGATATTCCGTTTGAACAGGGCTACGGCCCCTACCGTCCCGACTTGGTGATGGAGGTCCCGAAGGACGAACTCCGCGAGGTGGGCGAAATCTGGCTCGGAATGGAACTCGAGATGTACATGGACGAGGACGTGCGCGAATTCCAGCTACCGGAGACGGCAGACGAGTTCGTGGACGGGCTGAACCTGGACGACGACGAAGAATCCGACGGGATTTACACGATCAAGGAAATCAAGAAGGACACGGTGGTCGTGGACGGGAACCACCCCTTTGCGGGCAAGGACCTGACTTTCGACGTGACGGTGGTCGCCATCGAGCAGCCGAGTTTTACCGAGCTCGAAACCGGCTACCCCGACCGCGAAGAAGATTTTGACCATTTTGACGACGGCTTCGATGGGGCCGACGGCGAAGATTTTGACGACAACAACCACAACAGGAGATGGCGCTAATGGCATCGATGGACGAACTCAAGAAGGCTGCAGGCGTACGCGCGGCAGATATGATCAAGGACGGCATGACCGTGGGTCTTGGAACGGGTAGCACCGCCGCCCACATGGTGAACCGCCTTGCCGAGCGCATCAAGACCGAAGGCCTGCATGTGGTTGGCGTGAGCACGAGCTGGAGCACCACGCTGCAGTGCCGTAACCTCGGCATTCCGCTCAAGGAAATGGGCGAAGTGAGCCACCTTGACATGGTGATTGACGGTGCCGACGAAATCGACGACCAGCGCAATTTGATCAAGGGCCGCGGGGCTGCCCACCTGCTCGAAAAGATTGTGGCCTCGATGACGGACAACTACGTGATTATCGCGGACAGCGGCAAGAAGGTGAACAAGCTCGGCGAAAAGTTCGCGGTACCGCTGGAAATCATTCCGGGCGCTATCGCCGTGGTGACCGAACGCGTGAAGAAGCTGGGCGGCGACCTCAAGGTGCGCATGGGTGCTCCCGGTAAGGACGGCCCGGTGATTAGCGACTCGGGCAACCTGATTGCAGACGCCAAGTTCGGCATTATCGAAGACGCCGACAAGCTCGCCCGCGACCTGGAACACATCGTGGGAATCGTCGGTCACGGCCTGTTCGTGGGCATGGCGACCAAGGTGATTCTCGCCGACGCCGAAAAGGGCCTCGTGGAATTCTAGGCGACAGGAAGCTGCACTGGATTCCCTCCCCTATCGCGCTACACGCTCCAGGGTCGAGAATAACAGAATCGGTCCCCGCCAGCGCGGGGACTTTTTATATAAATTAAAAATCCCTCGGTAAGAATCTGGGATTTTTTTGTTCGCTTTGAAAAAAACGAAAACCTCCGGTCGATGACCGGAGGCTTTCAATTTCGCGCTAGCGCGTGCTCAATTAGTCTTCGTCGGCGAGTTCCGGAGCCTTCTTGATCACGTTGCGGCGGCCGTAGCGGACCTTGGACGGATCGAAGGTGGTTTCGACGGCTTCGACTGCGGGTTCAGCGGCAGGTGCTGCAGGAGCAGCAACCGGGGCTTCAACGGCAGGAGCGGCCGGAGTTTCAACCGGAATACGCGGAGCGAGCGGGCGGCGGGCTTCAGGAGCGGCGGCCGGGGCTGCTTCGACGGCGAGAGCAGCTGCGGGAGCCTGGGCTTCGGCAGCTACGTTCTGAGCTTCAACGTTCTGTTCGCGGCGGCCTTCGCGGCGGTCGCGACGATCGCGGCGGTTGCCACGGTCACGCTGTTCATTACGGTCGCGAGCAGGCTGCTGCTGTTTGTCAGCAGCGCGGTTGTCGCGATTTTCCTTAGCAGGACGGTCCTTGCCATTGTTGTTCTGGCGATTTTCCTTGCGTTCACCGCGCTGAGCCATTTCCTGAGCGCTGATCGGGCGACGGGAAGCCGGCTTCAAGTTCATGTCCGGGGTGAGCTTCTTGAAAATCGGGGTACGAAGCATGGTAAGGAGCTTGTTAACCTTCGTGAGGATAACGATGCACAGAATCACTGCAACGAGTGAGAGTGCGAGTGCGATGTATTCCATTCGGGGCACCTCATAAGTAAGGGTTGACCGCAGGTGCAGGCTGGAAATAAACCCGCAGGCGGTGTGGCTGGTTCGTGTTTGTGTGTGCTTAAAGCCATCTTACTAGCGCCTCCTGAGAGGCTTGACGGCGATAAGGTTTCGGGCAAATTGGGCCAGCGAAACATTAAGGGGTCGCTGCCGCGGCAGCAGACCATGGTGAGCCACGGGCGCAAATATAAGAAAATTCGGATTTCGGAGTTCAGAATTCAGAATTGTTAGAGCTGAAAATTTCGTCTTTTTAGCCAAATCAGTTCTGAAATCAGAATTCCGGCTTCTGAACTACCTAGGGCGGTTAGAGGTGCATATCGAGCTTTTCGAGCGATTTTTTGACCGAATCGCCATAGGCGGTCAGAGAATCCAGGTTTTTCTGCAACGAATCTACCTGACCCTGGAGCACCGCATTTTCGGCTTTAAGGCGATTCATTTCGGCCTCGGCTGCTTCATCGGCACAAGCAGAAAGTGAAAAAATGAATACGGCAGTCAACAAGATTGCAGATAAAGTAATAAGATTCTTCATAGGATTAAATATAGAAAATAGTCCTCTTCCCATTTGACAATTATTTTTTATATTTGATATAAACAGTAAGCACCGACGTGCTTTGGTTTGCTTCGAATAACGCTATTCGCGTTATTCTCACCCTTCGGGCTTTTCGAACGCTTTGCGTTCTCAAAGGCTTAAACGCTCCCCTTGGTCGCGTTTAATCGATGGGGCAGTCTCAACTAAACTAGTTACTTTACAAATTCCATTGATCTTTGTATATTTGCATATACCTCAGTTACTGGGGGTGCTCTGGTTTGCCAAAATTCCTGCTATTCGCAGCAATTTTGCCCTTCGGGCCTTGCGCTCACTTCGTGAGCTTAAGGGCCTAAATGCTCGCCCGCTCGCATTTAGTCGACAGGTCGAACCCAAAGCACCTTAAGTGAAAAAATGGGGGTGCTTTGGTTTCGACAGGGTTACCGAAGTGTTAGTTGCAAGCCGAGGTCTCAGACGAGGGCACTCGTAAAAAAGTCTGAAAAAAAATAAGTGCTGACGAAAACTACGCACTCGCTGCCTAATTAACGGCAACGCCGGGCCTCATTCCGCTCCCATCGGGGTGTACGTCCGGACGCAATATGGGATAGGATTCTCGCATGCCTGGGGCTAGAGTCCGAGATTCACTAGGCTGGTCAAAGTCCGCGCCGACCTTCTTGGGCGTAGATCAGACGAGAACTTAAGTACGAAGGGAACGCTTGTAGGAACGTGCATGGACGTGATTTTGGACAGGGGTTCGACTCCCCTCACCTCCATAAAGTAAAAGGGAACTCTTAGTGAGCTCCCTTTTACTTTATGTTATTAAAAGACCGGACCGGCTAAAATCCGCTTATACCTTACACTGATGCAGGTTCTCTCGCCTACACGACTCGTCAATACGAGTCGTTCATGGCTCACCGGCGGCACACTCTTTTTTTATCTTTGGTTCTATGGATTCAAGGAATTGCTTGCCGGAACTTCTGCTGCCCGTGGGCACGCGAGAAATGCTCGAAGCGGCCGTCAACAACGGCGCAGATGCCGTATATTTCGGAGTTCCTCATTGGAATGCCCGGGGCCGCACCGAAGACTTTTCGTTTGAAGATGTCCGCGACATGATTCGCTACGCACGTATCCGCGGGGTACGGACCTTTCTCGCAATGAACGTCCTTGTTTTTGAACGAGAACTGCAGGAACTGCCCGAATTCCTTGAAAAACTGATTTCCCTGGAGCCGGACGCGTTCATTATTCAAGACATAGGGCTGGCGAGACTCATCCGGGCCATTTGCCCGAATCAGGAAATCCACGCAAGCACACAGATGACGCTAGCCAGCGCCGAGAGCGTGAACGCCGTCAAATCCATCGGTTTCAACCGAGCGGTACTCGCTCGCGAACTTTCGCTCAAGGAAATCGCCAGCATCAAGGCTGCGACAGACCTCGAACTTGAAGTATTCATTCACGGGGCGCTTTGCGTAAGCTACTCGGGCCAGTGCCTGACCAGCGAGAACTTCGGCGGCCGCAGCGCGAACCGCGGCCAGTGTGCCCAGAGTTGCAGACTTCCCTACCGTATCTTTGTTGACGGCAAGGAATATCGCGAAACAGATGCACAGTACCTCTTCAGCCCCCATGACTTATGCGCCCTTCCGAAGCTCAAAGAACTGGAAGAAATCGGTGTTGATTCTCTCAAGGTTGAAGGACGCCTCAAGAGCCCCGAATACGTGGCAGCCGTTTCACGAGCCTACCGCAAGGCATTGAACGGAACAAGCCTCGAAGCAAAGGACATGGAGCCACTCGAAGTGCTTTTCAGCCGCGGGCTGACCACCGGATTTTTGGAAGGAGACAACCACCAGGAACTCGTCGACGGCACGTTCAGTAACCACCACGGCCTTTTCCTCGGTACAGTTGTAAAGGTCGACCGTGGGCAAATAATTGTCGGTCTCGACAGCGCAATCTCCGATATCGCCCCTTCGGCAAGCTCGGGATCTTCGAGAATGTTTCCGCGCCCAGGGGATGGCATCCTGTTCGAAAATGCATCCCTCGGTATAAGTGTCGGAAGTCGCCTCTACGCCGCGCAAGTCACCCATTTACCGCATGCAAAGCGCGGCGACCCCAAGCTCCTAAAGCTTGAATTCGGGCGTGAATTCGACACCCGCCAGATTGCCGTGGGCATGCAAGTTTACCGCAACGACTCCCCTGCGCTTGAACGCGAACTGCGCAAGACTTTTACGGACCGCGAACAACTCGTGCGCCTGCCGGTCACCATGACACTTTCGGGTAAAATCGGCGAAGCACTCAAATTGTCCGTATACGACACACCGAAAAACGCCGTCGAAGTCGAGGCCGATTTTATACTCGAAGCGGCGCGCAACAGTGAGAATCGCAGCAAAAACGAAGCGGACAAGGCTATCCGCGAACTCGCGCAAAAAGAACTTTCGGCCTTAAGTTCGACCGCCTACCAGTTAAAGCACCTCGACATTCAAGTGGACCGCGACGCGTTCATCCCCGGGAAGATTCTCCGTACGCTCCGCCAGGCCGCCATCGAAAAACTCGACGAAAAGCGCACCGAATGGAAACCATTGAACCCGAGCGCCGAGACTGGCAAAAAGTTCTTGGACGAGACCCGCGCCAAATTTAAATCCGGAGTCTCTACCAATGGCGCACCAACCGCCAGCGGTATATCTTCCGCCGGCGGCACAACGCATCCGATTATCAGCGTGCTCGTCCGCAATCCGGATCAAATCGCCGCCCTCGAAGGCCTCGCCATCGACCGTGTCATCATGGACTTCGACTGGGGAGTCAAATACGACGATTCCCTGCAGCAAATCCGCGAACTCGGCTTCAAGGCGGGCATGGCGACGCTCCGCATCCACAAGCCGGGCGAAAGCCATTACCTCAAGAATATCCTTCGTCTGGCCCCGGACTTTGCGCTGGTGCGTAACCTCGGCGCGCTCTCTATCCTCAAGGAAAGCGGCATTCCTCTTACGGGCGACTACAGCCTGAACGCCGCCAATAGCGCAAGCTACGACTGGCTCCTTTCACAAGATCTTTCGACACTCCACCCTTCGTGGGACCTCAACAGCACGCAGCTCTTTGACCTGCTCGAAAACATCGACGGAACGCGCCTCGAGCTCACCTTGCACCAGTACATGCCCGCCTTCCATTCGGAATATTGCGCCTTCGCCCGAGCCCTCACCACGGGCCGTCGCTTCCCCGAATGTGGCAAGATTTGCACTAAGCACTGGGTGGAAATTCTGGACCACAAGGGCGAACGCCATTTCTTGCAGAGCGATGCAGAATGCCGCAATACGCTCTTTGTAGGCAAGCCTCAATCCGCATTAAAGCTGCTCCCCCGTCTCCGCAGCGCAGGAGTAAACCACTTCCGCCTCGAAATGCTCACCGAAGACGCAGAAACCGTGCGCCGCAAGGTGCTCATTTACACGCAGGCCATCCAGGGCAAAATCACTATCGAAGATGCAATCCGCGAAGCGGGCATCCAAGAAAAATACGGCCTTTCTGAAGGGCAGCTTTTCAATGAGAGCACCTGGCAGGACCGCAAAAAATAATTCAAAAAAGAGCCCCGCCGGCACCCAGGAATTGGCGGGACTCCCTAACTGAAAGAATGCCATCAAGTGATTGATGTATTCTGCCGACGTTCGCCGGCAAAATCAAATGTAGGCAAAGTTGTCCGCATTTTTGCAAACAACTGTTTGCAAAAGAATGTAAATTTTTGACAACTTAAAAATTTGTGTCCAAGTAGCTCAATACAAAGTTTCACTTTTTCCTTGCACGGGCGATAGCGTCTTTCGCCAACTGGTCCACCAGTTCGTTCCACTTGACGCCCGTATGTGCGGCCACCTTCTCGAACGAGACTCGATGTAGATAAGGTTTCGCCGCCGCCACGTAACGTTTTGCGATATTACTCTTCGCCTGCCATTCTCCCTTGGCCCAACGGGCAATCCCTTCGTAGTCATGACAGATGGTCCCCGTCTTGTCGTTCGAATCGAGCCAGCGCATCGCCTGGTAAGAAGCCATCACTTCGCCGTCGATATTCCTGCTTTCCGCATCAAAAGCCGTAATTCCCGAACCGCGTGCAATTTCCACATCGTTTTCGGTCACCACGAACGCCCAACCCGATTTTGCAAACCCCGGAGAAAAGGAGCCATCCACAAACACACGCAATCCGGAAGGTACCGGAGCTTCCATCCCGGAAATCCACGCCTCCGCTTCGGCCCTCGAGCCAAACGACTTAAACAGCCCCCCCTTGACACCATGGGTCAATTTTTCACATTCCGCCCAGGTCATCACAATTTTACTTTCATCTGGGGTCTTAATCGCATAGAATTTTTGTTTCGGCATGCCCCAAAATTAGTATATTTTTCCCCGTGAAACCGTCCCCGTATTTTAAAGACTGTTTTCGTTACTTTTTTAAGAGATTCAGCGGCAAGGAATCTCTATTTCGCTGGTTCCTGCAAAAAGCGGGCGAAGATTCCGGAGCATTTGACTTTCCCGCAGCACTCAAGGGAAACCCCAAGACGCTCCTTTTCTTGGCTCGAGACATGGAACAGTCGGCCGCATTCATGCACGCGATGCCTGACGCCTTTTTTAACAATGCGTTACTCTGCGCCCACGAATCGCTACAGGCAGTCGTTTCCGCCAAACGCGCCAAAGCCCTCTACTACAGCGACCTCGAATGCCGTTACGACGAACCTGCCTTCATTGAATTAGAACAAAAAATCAAGGATTTCGCCCCCCAGGTCTGTATTTATCTGGGAGAAGCTTTCTTGCCCAGGCTGTATTTGGCCAAGGTGAGCGGAGCCCCTTGCCGTATCGGTTTTGTCAGCGAGAACTGCTTTCCCTTCCTGAACCTGAGCCTGCATCCGGATAAATCCAGCGAAGCTGCCCTCATTCGAGAATATTACGAGGTCAAGTGATGCAGAAAGGGTTTTCTACCATAGTCACCGAAAGCGGCGGGTATGCGGACCTCCACATGCACACCAAGCTCTCGGACGGCACCCTTTCTGTCGAGGAGCTACTTGCACTATGCAAACGCAAGGGGCTTCGTTGCATCTCTATTACCGACCACGACAACCTGGACAGCTACAACCTCGCCATTGAACCCGCCAAGGAAATCGGGCTCGAAATTATCCCGGGCATCGAAATATCTGCCGTATGGGAAGGCAAGGACATCCATATCCTGGGTTATTTCTGCGACCCGACAAACCTCGCACTGAACATGGAGCTACAGGATTTCGCCAAGCAGCGAATCACGCGAGCCAAAGCGATTATCAAGAAATTGAACGCCCTCGGAATCGACATCACCTACGAAAAGGTCGTGAGCTACTGCAAGGGCAAGGTCATCGGACGCCCGCACATCGCCATGTCCATGGTCGACGAGGAATACATTTCGAACTTTTCAGAAGCGTTCACCAAGTACCTTGGCGACGGCTGCGTAGCCTTTGTCGAAAAAAAGGGCCTCAACCCGCAGCAGACGATCAAGCTTATCGAAAATGCAGGCGGAATCGCCGTTCTCGCCCACCCCTACAAATCTGGCCTCAGCGACGAATTCATCGAAAGCATGGTGGAATGGGGCGTACAGGGAATCGAAGTCTACAGTCCGGCCCAGAAGGGTGCCGTTGGGCGCAAGTACAAAGAAATGGCTCAAAAGTTCGGACTCGTGGGTACCGGAGGTTCGGACTTCCACACCGAAGCGGGAGCCTATCCCCCGAACTGCATGAAAATGCCTTACTCCGTCGTAGACGCATTACGCGAACGCCGCGAAAAACTGAGAGCGGAATGGTACTAAAGAGAGTAGGAAGTAGACAGTAGGCAGTGGTTGGGCATGAGGTCGTGGCTTTGCCGCTTTGAGGTATGAGGTGTGAGGAATTAGAGATTTGGAAAAAACAATGAATAATGAAGAATTAAGAATTAAAAATGGTGGAATGAATGCTAAAAGTTCATTTTTCTTTTTTCATTGTTCTTTGCTCTTTGTTCTTTTCTTCGCAATTTCTCTATTCGCTGAACCGCTAAAGCCAGACCAGTATGTGAAGCCGGCAGCGCAAGACTCTGTCTACAAGACTCCTTGGGGAATCGATCCTGCCGCGCGAGAAACTGACGCCGGTCGCTGGGTGCTTCCGCACCGCGAAGTGATGCAACGCACCTACGACATAGCGGGACAGAAATCCGAATGGATTCTCGGAACCTCGATCCTCGGCGCACCGGAACTTGACCCCGACCACATGGGGATGGGATCTATCCAGAGCCGCTATCCGAGCAAGCTCGCCGGACTCTTTACCACGCGTCTCGGCTATGACGCCACGACACTCGGCCTGAACGGCGAAAACGGAATCCTTTTCGAGGAACGCAAAGGCATTCCCGTCGATACGCCCATTACCGACCTGAACTGGGAACGCCCCGCCTTTAGCGGGAACGCCCTACGACTAGACTTTCGCCGTCTCATAACGGATTCGGTTTCACTTGAATTCGGACTTGCGAGCCACTCCGACGTCGACTCCAAGGAATACAGCTACCAGAACGTGACCCATTCGCCCTACTTCGCCCTGGGCCGCGACTCCACGCAGATACCGTTCGGTGGCCGCAACATCGCGATGAACAGTATGCACATCCAGCCGATTCTCACTTGGCGATTCGGCTTCGGCAAGGCGTTCGTCAAGATGAATTACCTGAATCTCGAAAATGCGGACAATTCCAACCACAAGGTACTTCTCGACACCCTCGACAAGGCCGTTCGAACCTTCCAGACCGACCCATACGGAATCGAAATCCATACACTCGGTTATGGGGCGGGGCTTGAATTTTACCCGATAAAGAAGCTTACGCTTTCGACCGATTTTACCTATACGACACACGAAATCGAAGAGGACTCCCTCCCCCACATTTTTAGAGGCAAGCATGATTACGTTGACTCGCTCGGTATCGAACAGAGCGATACGCTTTACTACGATACACTCAAGTTGACCACTTACGAGACGATGCTCGGCAATTTCGGAATCACCTACCACACCTTCTTGAATCCGGCAATCAAGTTCAAGTATGAATTCGTGAATACGGACCATACTGGCGACAACGATACAACGAAAAACTATTTCCAAGATCGCGAAACTGGTTACCTGCAGCTTTCCGATACCTTATGGAACAGGCTCCTTTTCCGCACCCAGACCGGTATGCAACGCAACAGCTCCGTGCGCGACTCCGTAGATTACGCCCCCGCCTACTCCGCAGACGTCCTGGCCTTTCTACCCTACCATTTACGCGCCAATGTCGCCTTTCGTCACGACAACAAGTTCCCCGATGTCGCACAAATCCGTATCGATGAAACAGGACGCCTCGCCTTCCACCGCAGGGATCTCAAATTCGAAGAACGCGATCGCTACATTTTCAACCTGGGATACCAGCAACGAGAAGTCTTTTACGGTCTCGGGCTACGCTACGAAAACGTTGACAACCTGATTAAGCCACGCTGGGTGAAATGGGGACATGTCGATACAACCAACACACTCGAAGAAGTCTACACCTGGACCAACATCGACAATGTGAACAGCCTCGACTGGCTTTTGCAAGTGGGATTCAGGCTTGGCAACTGGAAATTCTATCTGGAACGCGGCGAGACTCTTGACCGTAGCCGCAAGCTCCTCGACACGCCGGAACTTTACTACAAGGGCAGCATTCATTGGCAGAACCGATTCGTTTCGGACCGACTCGGCGTAAGTGTACGCGTAGACTGGCAATGGTTCGGCGAACGCTACGATTGCACCATTGACGAAAACGGAAATCCCGAACTGGAACTCATGAAGAAGTATCTGGCGCTCGATTTCGAGGCCCGTATGCAGATATTGACCTTTGAACTCTACACCCGCATCGAGAACTTCAACCACAGCATTTATATGCCCGCAAGCGGATACACCCCCGAAGGGCTGCGCTTCGCCTACGGCATCGTCTGGAGCTTTAAGAATTAGTCGCAAAATGTCATGCCGGACCCAGATCCGGCATCAGCTTTTTCTATTTCAACTTATAAATATAAGGCCAGTTCTTGCCGGTAATCCAAAGATTCTTGCCGTCGTAGGCGATGCCGTTCAACACATCTATATTCGGGTATTTGCGCTGGAGATCCATCACCTTCCGGCTAAAATCCAGATAACGGACCACCTTTCCGCTTGGGAGCGAAATGACCGCAATGACGGATGTCTGCCAGACATTTGCGTACAAAGTGTCACCCACAATTTCGAGTTCGTTCAACAATTTCAAGGGGCGGCCACCGTCCGTGACTGTAATAGCTCCGAATACGTTGAAGCCACCCAGCTGGATTTGCAAAAGTTCACTGCTGCCGTTACTCATAAGGAGAGCATTTCTCCAATAAGTGAGCCCCCATCCTTCTGTCGGAATGCGGAATTCCCCTTTGAGGGCAAACGGTTTGCGACTATAAATGAAAGCTTTCTTGGATTTCCATGTCAGGTAAAAAATGTCATCGCCAACAGCTATAGAGCCTTCGCCAAAATAACGTTCGGAAAGTTTTGCCGAATCGAGAATTTTGCCATCCATCGTGCGGCGATAAAGTCCCGACTGTCCATATTGGCCAGTGGTTTCAATCAGTTCCTTGCCGTCAAAGAACAAACCCTGTGTAAAATGGGACTGTTCGTGCGGAATGGAATCTAAAATTTCAGGAACCACACGAGGTGCCTCGGCGAAGGCGATAGAAACGAGAATACAAAAGGCAAGTAGAAAACGCATGGGCAAAAATTACTAAATTACGGCCCATGGGTGAACTTAGGACACCAGCCAAGGTCAAGATAATCGTAGGGATTCTCGCGAAGGATTCCCAGGCGGTCGAGGCTGTACGCGAAACACTCCGAAACCGCTTTGGCGAAGAGGAGCTTGCGCTCCCGCCGTTCCCGTTTACCTTCACCAATTACTATAAAGAAGAAATCGGGAACGCCCCCGTGCGTGCCTTTTTCAGCTACGAGACGCTGGTGGAACGAGAATCCATCGTTGACATCAAGCTGTGGAGCAACGACATCGAACTTGAAATCGCAAGGCAAAACGGCACGCCCGGTCTTCGCCCAGTGAACCTAGACCCCGGCTATATGACGCTCGGGCAATTCTTCTTGGCGACCACCAAGGACCAACGCCAGCGCGTTTACATGCAACGCGGTATTTTCGTAGAGCCCACGCTATACTTCCAGGACGGGCACTTTCACGCCTTCGACTGGACCTACCGCGACTACCAAAGCGAAAAGTACATCCAATACCTGGAACAAGTCCGCGCCCGCCTCGCCTACCAGATGAGCACCGGAAAGCCCTACCGTTTGCGAGCTAATCACTAACCACCAACCACTGACTACTGTCTACTTCCTACTGTCTACTATATTATGAAAGCCGGCATTTTCACCATTCTTCTCCTTTGCTGTTCCAACGTATTCATGACTTTCGCCTGGTACGGGAACCTAAAACTCAAGGAAATGCACATCAGCACCGACTGGCCGCTATTTCTCGTAATTGTGGCCTCTTGGGGAATCGCCTTCTTTGAATACTGCATCGCCGTTCCTGCAAACGTCATCGGTAGCCGCATCAACGGCGGCCCCTTCACCCTGATGCAACTAAAAATCATCCAGGAAGCCATTTCGTTAACGGTGTTTACCGTCATCGCGACAACGGTTTTCAATAACGAAGCTCTGCACTGGAACCACATCGTGGCCTTCGCCTGCATTATCGCGGCCGTTTTCTTTGCCTTCCTTAAATAAACCGCAAAATGGCGTTTCCGGCAACACATAAATGGGCCAGTCTCCTTGTCGCAATCATCGTGGCAACCGTCTGCCTATGTGCCCCCGCCGAAGCCAAGAGTAATTCCAGCGTCAAGGATTCCCACAAGACATCGAGCAAGACCTCCTCCAAATCGGACAAGAAATCTTCCAAGAAATCCAGCAAAGCCAAGAAAAGCGACAATAAAAAAACGAAGAAAGCCTCCGAAAAAAATCAAAAAAAATAAAGATCAAGGCGGACGATCCCAAAGCCTTCACCAAGGCGCTCCTATATGAAAAGCAGGGAGTCGAATACGAAATTGTGGAAACCAAGAAGTCTCCGCGTCGTGCAACGGTGCCAGAAAATCCCCAACAGCCCTCACCTCAGGACAGTCTCGAACAAGCTAGCGCACCCGATTCAGTCAATAACGAACACGCCTCAGGACCAGCTAACGAGCAGGTTTCCCACGCAAAGCCAAACGACGTAAAAAAGGCCGACCTCAAGCAGGCTCAGTCTCGCAAAAGCGGTAACAACGGCGAATTCTTTGACTTTTCCACGATGCTCCTTCCTATCACTCACGAGGCGCTCGTCGGCTCCCCTTACGGAATCCGTAGCCACCGCCTGCACCGGGGCGTCGACGTAAATGTCATTAAAGATGAACCCGTCGTCGCCGCATATCCGGGAATCGTCACTATGTCACGCTACAATAAGGGCGGTTACGGCAACTACGTACTCATCAAGCACCCGAACGGAATTGAGACTCTCTACGCCCACCTGTCCAAGCGGCTTCTCAAGGTCGGCGACGAAGTTTTTCCGGGCGACATCGTCGGACTCGCTGGCAACTCCGGAAGATCTTCGGCGGCGCATCTGCATTTTGAAATCCGCTACGGAGAAGTCAATATCGATCCCTGCACCATTATTGATTTTCCCCACTGGAGTCTCAAAGACGGCGTAGACCAATTCTCGATGAAAAAAGCGACGGCGGCCCACCGAAAAATTCAAGCAAAGCTCCGTGACAACAACTACTACATCGTCAAAAAAGGCGACTCCCAAGGGGATGTCGCCAACTGGTTTAATATTTCAATTGAATCGCTCTGCCGCATCAACAACCTGAAACCCGGTGCACCGCTCAAGGCGGGACAAAAGCTGCGCGGCAGCAAATAAGTTACTTTCGGCCTATATTTTTGAATTCAGGAGTCAGCTTAGCGCAGGCGGAATCCTTCGGAAGAGCACGGTAAAGCTGCAATTCCTTTTCAAAGACACCCTTCACTGAAGCACTCACGTACCACTTGGTTCCGGCAGGGCAATCTCCAAGCGGGACCTTAGATGTAGCCAAGAATCGCGACCCGGTAATCTTGTATGTAAATGCATCCGTTGAAAGGGAATCGGGCAGCTGCAACGCCTTGGCCCCACCGACAACCTTTTTCTGGGCAAAATAGGAACGCTGCGCACTGATATAAGTTGCCGCCTGCTGCTGCAATTCATCAACCGCACCATCAACCGAAGCAGCCTTGATTTTGTCGTGGCAGTTGGAAATGACAAGGGCAACAATCACGAGTGCAGCCACAATTCCAAACGGAATCGCAAGCTTCTTGAGCGGGACATCCCCTATTTTCTCCAGTATTTCGCGAAGGGACGCGTTTTCGACTTCATCGGCATCGCCCGTTTTCCACTTGAGGATTTTCAAGGCCACCAGCACATGTACATAAGGACGCGGCAAAGCAAGCCCCACCAGCGCCACCGCAAGTAGCACAATCGCAACAACCATTAACACCGTCAAGGCCATTTCGGCACTCGGAAGAATCGACTGGACATCCTTGAGGAGTTTAAAAAGCTGACGGTCTTCAGGAAAATTCTGGAGCGCCATGCGTCCGGTAAAGGTGTTGTAGCGCGCAAGCCCGAGGTTCAATCCATCAGTCGCCATCTGTAGGACCGCCGACAGCACGCGCTGCATCAGCAGGAAAACCATGCCCATCAGGGCAACCAGCGTCGAAATCACTCGAGCCGTACGCACAGGAGTCAGTCCACGGATCTCTTTTTCTTCAGTCATAGGCTTTTACTAGTGTGAGGTGTGTAATTAGTCATTTCACATTACACACTACACATTGTTCATTTTACTCCAGCCAGTTCCTTGGCAACTTTCTTTGCCGTGGTAAAATCAGCCTTGCCGGTACCAAGTTTCGGCACCTTTTCGACCGCGAAAGCAAGCGACGGAAGCATAATCGGCGGGAATCCGCTTGCGCGCAATTCCGAAAGCACATCCTTCGGATCCTTTTCACCCTGGTACAGGAGCACAATCTTTTCGCCCTTCGCGGAATCCGGAATCGTCGTCACCAGGTAATCGCAACCTTCCAGCACCGGCGTATCCTGAATTTTCTTTTCGACAGCTCCGAGACTGATCATTTCGCCACCGAGCTTTGCAAAGCGGCTGTAACGGTCAACGATCGTAAGGAATCCATCTTCGTCGAGGTAACCCTTGTCGCCCGTACGGTAATAGCGGATGCCGTCAATTTTTACGATAACGCTATCGGTTCGTTCCTGGTCCTTGAGGTACCCCTGCATCACCTGACAGCCGCCGATCAGAATCATGCCCGCCTCGCCTGTCGGCAGCGGAATATTCGTTTCGGGGTCCACAATCAGGAACTGCGTTCCGGGGAGAGCCGGCCCAACGGTTCCGGGCTTATTGTTCACCTGGAGCGTCATATAGTCGTTACGCAGCGTATTTTCGGTATTCACCGAGGCCACCGGAGCAGTTTCGGTACAGCCGTAACCTTCGTAGATTTCCTTACCGAACTTAAGGCGGAATGCCGTCGCCAGTTCCGGGCGCAAGGCTTCGGCACCGGCAATAATCATACGCACGTACTTGAACACGAGCGGATGCACATAGCGGCTAACCGTAAAGGCGCGCAAGAAAGTCGGCGTCGCCACTAGGCAGGTCACGTGGAATTCAGAACAAACGCGCGCCATCGTCTTCACGTCGGTCGGGTCAGCCACAGCTACGATCGGGCAACCTTCCGTGAGGTTCAAGAGCGTCGTCACCGTAAGGCCGAAGCTATGGAACAGCGGAAGTTCCGAAAGCATCACGTCGCCGCGGCTCACGTTAATGATACAGGCCAGCTGCTGGATATTGCCCATCAGGTTACGGTGCGAAAGGAGAACACCCTTCGGGGTACCCTCAGAACCGGAACTGAACACAATCACGGCAGTATCGTCAAGGCTGGTACGCTTGCAGAACACAAAACGGATCAGCCACGACGGCATAATAATGCACAGGAACAACAGGGCGGCAATCTTTGCCTTCGGAATTTCCTTCATCAGGTCTTCAGCATAAAGGATACGCACCTTGTCGGAAGCCACCTGCGAATAATCGTTTCCGCGACCCTTCAGTTTTTGGATAAATTGCCTACTCGAAATGACCGTCGATACATCCGCCTTTTCGCAGCAGTACTTTACGTTGTCTACAGAAGAGGTATAGTTCAGGTTCACGTTCGTCTTGCCCATGACCCAGAGCACCAGGTTCACGATAACGCCTGCCGGAGAAGGCGGGAGCATAATACCGATATTTTGTTCGTCCTTGCCGAGCTTTTTCCTCAAAAGTCCACGGAAAGCCATCACGGCACCCATCAGCTTATAGCCCGAAAAATGCCCCCCGTCGGTATTGTAGATTGCCGGGCCATGCTTCACGTAACGCTTGCAGGTACGAATCCACGATGCCGCAATCGGGCGGACAAACTTGACGGCGTACTTCCAGGCATCGATCGAAATCTTACGGATAATAGCTCGGACCTCGTTAGGAGGTGTAGTGGCAGGAATCGCCTTGCCGAAAGCAACCGTTACCGCACGGTCCGCAGATGCACCGTACATGTCGGAGCCGCTGTAACTGAAGTTGGATCCCCAGAGTCCCTGAATGTAGAAAGGAACAATAACCGCATCCGTCTCGTCAATAGCCGACGAATAGTCTATCGTGAAAGGTTCCACATGCGGCGACTTGGACACTTCGCCCGTCGGGAAAATCACGACCGCCTTACCGGCAAGGAGAGCCTCATGAATCTTATCCATTGCCTCCTTGGGGTTGTTATTGTCGATACGGATCATTCCTAGGCGCTTGAGCACGGCACGCAGATACCATCGTTCAAAGTGGTCCTTGTTACTTGCAATGCAGAGCGGACGCGGAGAGGCCATCTGGATCATAGCCCAGTCAATAAAGCTATGATGGTTACCCACCAGAAGCACAGGTCCTTCGTTCGGAATATTCTGCACGCCCAACACGCGAATACGGTAGCGGTTGAACACGAGCTTGAGCATCGTACGCAAAAGCGCCTGCGGCAAGTTCGAAATCGTCCAGACAAAGACGAGCAGCGAAACGACGGCAAGTCCCAAGAAATAATGCTGCGGACGAATGTCGGTATAGTGCACCATCATCGAGAACAGGAACAGGAAGGCAATGAGCACCAGCGCCTGGATCATGTTTGCAAGCGCAAGCACCGACCCGGAATTGTTCGGACGCGTGTTGTACTGCAACAGCGCATTGACCGGCACCAAGAAAAGTCCGCCAAAAATACCGGTCAGAGAATACAACACCACCAGCGCAAACGGATGCACAAAGAACGGCACCAGGAACATGCACACCGAGACACCGATCATCCCCATCGGAATAAAGCCGGTTTCAATAAAGTCGCGAGACTTGGTGGCCGCAATGACCGACCCCACCATCAAACCCACTATCGTAAAAGCAAGATAATTCTGAATCGTATCGATTTCATTCGTTCCCGACACATCCTGGTACATCAGCACGAACACCTGCGCCAAGGCCCAGAACATCGAAAGGGCGATAATCGAGGCTCGCAATGTCGGTACACGCCAGCCGAGGCTCAAGTGCTTTTTTACATTCGAAATGTTCACGTTCGGGTTTTCGTACTTGACCTTCGGAACCATAAAGCTGGCTACCGTACCAAGGACACCTACGCCGGACAAGATCCACGGGATAACGACAGACTCCGATGTAATGCGGTGCACGGCAGCGTACGACTGCAGCGATTCCAGGTTAATCAGGTTCACGCCCACCACGGCAAGCCACGAGGCGCAAATGATGCCGCCCAGACCAAAAATCTGCAAGAACGCATTCGCAAAACTCAGGTTACGGACCCCGAACATCTCCTTAAGGATACCGTACTTGGCCGCACTGTGAACCGCAAAGCCGCAGCTGAGCCCTATCGAAAGCCAGAACGCCACGCGCGGACAGTTGCAGGTTACCAGCACCGACTGGGCAATCACAAAGAGTGTCATGGTCAGAGCCGACCACGCCAGCACCTTGTTCTTGGAAAACTTGTTGGTGAAAAAACCTGCGAAAAACACCATCAGAATGTATGGTGCCAGGAAGAAAATCTGCAGCATGAAAGCTTGCCAGGTCTGCCCCGATTCAACATTGGTAAACGACCCCGAGAGAATCTTTTGGGCGTAGATGAACACTCCCATCTGCACAAAAGTCATCGCTAGGATGGATAGGAAGTAACGGATAGCTCCTTTAATTTTCCACATAAAAAAGACCTGTAAAAAAGATTATTTTACAGGTTTAAATTTAGAAAAATAGGGGTCTAAGCAGCAGGGCTATTCGTGTACAATCACATTATCGAGCGTGCGACCTTCGACCTTGACGCCATCCCAAAGGACAGCATTCTTGAGGGTACTATTCTCGACAACGCAACCATCCCCCACCGACACATTCGGACCGATGGTGCTGTTCACGATTTTCACATTCTTGCCGATATGGCAGGGGGCTATCAACTTGACGCCAGGGAGGTTCACCGAAGACGAATTGTCGTAACCTTTGAGTACATGGGCATTGGTTTCGAGGAGCGTTTCGGCAAGGCCGCAGTCCAGCCACTTGCTTACGGGGGCAGTACGGAAGCGGCATCCCTTCTCGATCATCATTTCGAGGGCGTCCGTGAGCTGGAACTCGTTCTTGGTACGGATGTTGTTGTCCATCAAGTACTTAAGGCTTTCCTTAAGGACCTTGGTATCCTTGATGTAGTAAATACCTACAATCGCTTCGTCCGAAATAAATTCCTGCGGCTTTTCGACAAGGCGTTTAATGCAGCCCGTAGAATCGGTGACGGCCACGCCAAAGCGACGCGGATCTTCGACCTTATAAGTGTAGAGGACGTTCTGGTCAACATCGTTCAAGATGGAAAGGTCTGCTTCGAAGAGGGTGTCGCCCAAAATAATCAGCACCGGTTCGTCGTCATCCACGAATGGAAGTGCGAGGCTGACCGCTTCGCCCAGGCCCTGGGGATTGCCCTGGAGAACCGTGCGGGTTTTGCCCCACGCAGAACGCTTGGTCAGGAATTGGTCCACAACTTCGGCCTTGTAGCCTGTAATGAAAATGGTTTCAGAAGGCTTAAGTTCAAGCGATTTTTCAACAATCCAATCCAGAATAGTCTTTCCGGCAACGGGGAGCAAACACTTTGGTACATTTTCTGTAAAAGGGCGCAAGCGAAGTCCGTTTCCAGCAACAGGCAAAACAATCTTCATTATCGAAAAATTCCTCTTAAACAACTCTATATTGTCTTATAAAATAGAATTTTCTTACAAAATGTCAACGTGAAAACTTACAAGCACATCGCCAAAAGAGACCTGCGAAAAACATGACATATAAGAAAGAACCGCCTCGGGATGGAGACGGTTTTTAGTGGATGATGCAGGGGTCGAACCTGCGACCCGCTGATTAAGAGTCAGCTGCTCTACCAACTGAGCTAATCATCCATTGTCGCTTGGACGCGCACAATTATAGAATAAAAAAAATTCCCTGTCAAGGGGTAAAAACGCATTTTTTTCAAAAAAATCTAATTCTAAGCTCTAGGCTCTAAGCTCTAAGTTCTATATTATTACCATGAGCCTTAATTCGAACCGCATGGACAGTTACCTAGCCTTCTTGGGAGTGGAACGGAACCTTTCGCCCGCTACCATCCAGAGCTACCAGGAAGACCTGCGGCATTTTGTAGCCTGGCTCGACGAAATCGGCCTGGACCTCAAGGAACTCACCCCCGAAAAGCTGGACGAGTTCCTGACGCTTACCGCCGGTCAAGAGGAATACTCCCCCACCTCCATCGCGAGGCATTTTTCGAGCCTGCGCGGATTCCTCAAGTACATGCAGAACCAGGGCGAGTATGACTACAGCACCGATTCGATGCTTGAACGTCCGAAACTGGGCCATTACCTGCCGCAATACCTCACCCGCGAAGAAATCGACAGCGTGTTCGAGAGTGCCGCAAACGGCAAGAACCCGCTACGCGACACGGCACTTTTCGAGCTCATGTACAGCGCAGGGCTCCGCATTTCAGAGGCGCTCGGCATCAAACTTTCGCAGTTGGACATCGACAATGAATGGCTCACGCCGATCGGCAAGGGAAACAAGCAGCGCCTGGTTCCACTCGGCAGCAAGGCGAAAGAGAATCTAAAAGCCTGGATTGAACTCGGCCGTCCGCTCACGCACCCGACTACGGACAACATAATTTTAAATTCCCGAGGCAAGCCTATGAGCCGCATGGGAGCCTGGAAAATCGTGCAGCAGCATACCATGCACCTGAGCAAGCAAGTTTCGCCGCACACGTTCCGGCACAGTTTCGCCACGCATTGTCTCGAGGCGGGCATGGACCTGCGCGTGTTGCAGGAACTGCTTGGCCACGCCGACATCAGCACCACACAAATTTATACGCATATCGATAAGGAATTTATCAAGCAAGAGCACCGGATGCACCACCCGAGAGAACAAAAAGACGCTGCTTTACAGCAACGTCGTTAAAGGGTTTCGATGATGAGCATGTTCCGTAAAAGTTTACGGTTCCTTGCTCACGGATTTTACTTTAGGCTTTCGGTGCGTACGCAGGCGAATGGACTTTTTGCCACTATGGACCGGGAGTGGTTTTGCACCCTCCCCAGTATGCAACACGCGGACCTCCCCTGCCGGTTCCGTCTGCCCTGTGAATAGTGTATGATTTATAGCCATACTTTCAATATACTAAAAAAATTTTTTATGTCAACTATTCCATTTTAGACTATATCGGCGTAGACAAACTCATTTTACGACAAACTTTTTTTATATTGTTGTGGCAAAAATATGTTTTCGCCCTAAGCAGGCTGCAAAAAAGGAATTAGTATGAGAAACTCGCTCAAGATCGAAGGTCAGGTCAAGACTTACCTTAAAGAAGACGAACTCCCGAAGGCATGGTACAACGTCCGTGCCGACATGAAGAAGAAGCCCGCTCCGCTCCTGAATCCGGGTACCGGCAAGCCGGTGACTTTCGAAGACCTCCAGCCGGTTTTCTGCGATGAACTCATCAAGCAGGAACTCGATAACGACACTCCTTACATCGAAATCCCTGAAGACATCCGTACTTTCTACAAGATGTACCGTCCGTCGCCGCTCGTTCGCGCTTACTTCCTGGAACAGGCACTCGGCACTCCGGCTCACATCTACTACAAGTTCGAAGGAAACAACACCTCGGGTTCTCACAAGCTCAACTCCGCCATCGCTCAGGCTTACTACGCCAAGAAGCAGGGCCTCAAGGGCGTGACGACTGAAACGGGTGCAGGCCAGTGGGGCACGGCTCTTTCGATGTCCAGCGCCTTCTTCGGACTGGATTGCCAGGTTTACATGGTGAAGGTTTCTTACGAACAGAAACCCTTCCGCCGCGAAGTCATGCGCACCTACGGTGCATCTGTGACTCCGTCTCCTTCTATGAACACCGAAATCGGCAAGAAGATCAACGCCGAATTCCCGGGCACCACCGGAAGCCTCGGTTGCGCCATTTCCGAAGCCGTGGAAGCCGCCGTGAAGCAGCCGGGTTACCGCTACGTTCTCGGTTCCGTGCTGAACCAGGTGTTGCTGCACCAGTCCGTGATCGGTCTCGAAACCAAGGCCGCTCTCGACAAGCTTGGCGTGAAGGCCGACCTTATTATCGGTTGCGCCGGCGGTGGTTCCAACCTCGGTGGCCTTATTAGCCCGTTCGTCGGCGAAAAGCTCCGTGGCGAAGCCGACTACGACATTCTCGCTGTGGAACCGGCAAGCTGCCCGAGCCTCACTCGCGGTAAGTACGCCTACGACTTCTGCGATACCGGTCGTGTTTGCCCGCTCGCCAAGATGTACACTCTCGGCTCCAGCTTCATGCCGTCAGCCAACCACGCTGGTGGCCTGCGTTACCATGGCATGAGCACCATCCTCTCTGAACTCTACGATCAGGGCCTCATGCGCGCAACGTCCGTGGAACAGACCAAGGTATTCGAAGCCGCCAAGCTCTTCGCCCAGACCGAAGGCATTCTCCCGGCTCCGGAATCCAGCCACGCCATCCGCGCAACCATCGACGAAGCCCTCAAGTGCAAGGAAAACGGCCAGGCCAAGAACATCGTATTCGGTCTCACCGGCACGGGTTACTTCGACATGGTGGCCTACCAGAAGTTCAACGACGGCGAAATGAACGACTACATCCCGACGGATGAAGACATCGCGAAGAGCCTCGCCCAGCTTCCGCAGGTGTAACAGATACGCCCAAAGCGCTAGAGGCACGAGGTCGTGCCTTCGGCACTTTGAGGTATGAGCAAATATTAAGTGAGCCTCGGATTTAATCCGGGGCTTTTGCTTTCCAGGCGCACGCCTTATTTTCTTTTTCCCGTCACACGGTACCGGACTTCCCTTCCGTTTTTTTGCACCCGAATAAAAACGGCCTGTTCTCGCGTATCAAAATAAAGTCGTGGTTCCCGAGAATCCTCTGCTCGCACGCGAGGCGTCGCCGCAATCGCGTCGGTGCTGGCCTTTATGCCTTGCAAATCAAGCATCTTTACAGCATAGCGAGATCCCAGAATCTCGTAACCTTCTCGGGTAAAATGGAGTTTGTACGAGATATGCGTCAAGGCATCCGTTTCCTTAAGCACAGGGCATCCCTGCGCCGAAATCAGATGCGCATTTGGAATCAGACTAACGGCTTCCGCAACCGCCGTATTTCTCCAGCCATAGTCGCCCGTCGGCGCAAGTTCACCTATCAATATGGGAGTCTTTTTCGGATCGAGTTCCAGTTCCTTGATAAAATCGTCATAGACCTTCTTGACTCGCTTGGGCCAGTCGTTCATCTGGTTATCCGCCTCGCCCTGGTGGAACAAGAATCCCTTGATAACGCCCTTCTGTTTAGCAATCTTGCCTATTTCGACGATGCGCTGGTGCAAGTCGCCCCCATATTCGTTCAAGTACGGAATCCACCACCAGGTAGTTCCGGTACTTTTCATTCTTTCAATATACTCTGCATTGCGGTCCTTGTCGAACAGGTCGATGCTTTGCCCTCCGATAGCCACGTTCGCCACGGCAACACTGACGCTGTCCGGAAGTTCCTGCACCATCTTGCGACCAAAGAAATCCGATATGCCGATCATCGACTGACTATGCCCCATCGGAGGCATCGCCGGATAAAGTTCCCCCACCTTCTGGTCCGAAAAATCAGCAGCGCGCAACACATAAAAACGCGGGATCGGCACATAGTCCGAACTCAAGAGCGCCCCCTCCCCTGCCATATTGGATTGCCCATATGCAATATAGATATGCAGATTCGGGTCCTGAGCAAAACTTGCCACGCTGATCAAAGCCAGCATTATGAGGACAATTTTTAGCAAACAATATTCCCCTTCTTGTGCTATCCGTTATTATAACAAAAAAATGAACAAAGGGGGAAGTCTCCCCCTCGCTCACACGGCGTTGTTCGCTACCTCCTCTCCTAGGGGACACCCCTAAAACCCCGTTTACCGCAGATTTACTCGGTGCATTTCGCGAGAATCCTTGCCACGAACAAGGTATGTGCCCGCGTTCAGGCCCGCCCTGCGCAGAGATTCTTGCATAGAAATTCGATCCCGGGCCGCATTTTTAACGACACCCAGGTACTTTCCGTTCAAATTGAACACTTCAAAAGTATCGTCCGCCAAATTCAGGCGCAGGCTTTGAGCATGAACAGTCCCCGTAGGATTCGTTCCAGTGGAATCATCGGCCACGGCATACCATACGGCCTTGTCGAGGCTCGCAGTCGCATCGGTTGGCGGAGTCGTGAGGTTTGCGCCGTAGTTTGCATTGTTAAGCATTCCGTTGTCGACCATGCCGTAGAAGATCCCCTTCGAGATTTCCTTGTCGAAGTTGTTTTCGAGGTCGCCGCGCAACTGCGCCGTGCCAGAGAGCTTTTTGCCATTTACCGCCCACATCACGCCGTAGACTTGAGCGTTGTCGGTCACCGTCGTATTCACGATAATCGAAAGCGCGCCGACTTTCGCCTTGCCGGTAATGCTTCCGCTCACGAGCCAGGCGTCTTCTTCGAGCACGGCATCGTCGCCGATGGTACCTGCTGTCACGAGCGCGCGCCCGCGAACAACGGCATTCCCGCTAATGGTGCCGCCGTCTACGACCGCGAAGTCTTCGATGCGGGCTTTGCCGCTAATGGTACCGCCGTTCACGACTGCGTCGGGGCCCACGAACACGCTCGCATCGACCTTCGCCTTGCTGCTCACGAGACCGCCGCCGTTGCTGTGCTTAGTGTATCCGCTCGCATTTGCGGGCTTCCAGAAATCCTTGTTGTAGCCCTCGGGAGCGCCATTCACGACCTCGATCATGTACGGGTAACGATAAATGCTGTAGTAGAAGTGGTCCCACAAAATCGTCTGCATTTCAGCCGGAGTCGCCGTCACGGCAAGCCACAAAGCCTTGTCGCTTGCCGTTGTCTCGATTTCAAGATTGAATCCGGTTCCATGCTTCATCTTGCTGTAACGGGGCGTTCCGTCCGCGCCCTCCGCGACTAGCCCGACCGTCCAGCCCGAGGCCGGGTCCGGCAGCTTGTCGGGCGCGTAATTGCACCAGTTGTATGATTTTCCCATGTAGTGATCGGTGTTGTCGCCAAAGCATTTATACCCGCTCACAGTCGGCTTGTCCTGCACAATGCCACGGAACTTGACGGTGACCTTTCCGGCGGAATCCGGATAGATTCGCACCAAGTTGTAGCCCCAGCGCTGTGGAGCCCAATAACTCGGCGAAATGTAGCGGTCCGCGCACTTCTCGCCCGCCGCGCATTCCATCTTGTTCAGCATGGTCACGCGCGGGTGTCTGCGGTAGTTGTCGCCCCAGCTTGCGTCACGACGCGTCTTGAATTCATAGTCGCCATAGGATTTTTTATACAAAGCCTTCTTTGCGGGAGCATACTCGAGCGTCGCGTTCTTCATCGCGAACTTGCCGAACTGCTGGTTCAAGCTATCGAGCGACCAGCCGTAAACCATCATCATCGCGGTAAACGGAGTCTGCTCCATGCGGCCGTCTTCCCCGTCGCGAATCGATTCCATCCAAATACGGTTGACTTCGTGAGCACCCTTGTAGCCGCCGCCGAATTCTTCCTTGAGGTGCTCCAAGAACTGCCAGTTGCAGTAGCGGTCGCGCGTAGAACCGTAATACAGGTATGGATAATTAATCAGGTATTCCGAGCAATGGGCGTCGTTCGGATTGTATTGATGCGCCATCCAGTTCGCGTGGCTTTCGGCAAACCAGCCCGAATGGCTGTTGTTGCCCATCCAGCCCGCAACGCCTTGCAGGCCGTGCGCAAATTCGTGCGATGTGCCCCAGTAATCCTTCAGCGAGCCCACGCCAATCCACATACCGGGGCCAAATTCGTTGTTCAGGCCCTTTACGTAGTCCTGCCCGCCGTAAAGCGCCGCCATGACGGAGTTGTCGAACACGTAAATGTTGCTCTTGAGCTTTTTATCCGGGCTTTTCGGGAAGGGCAATATCCAGCCGAGCGAATCGATATAGAATGAATAAACTTTTTCGAGCGACGTAAGCACGCCCTGCGCATCCGCATTCGGAATCGAGACATTATTCGCTTGGCCATCGTCGGTCGTCGGCTTCTTGCAAACTTCAAAGTGATCCGATTCCGCAATCAGTGTAAAGCCGTTACTGGCACACTGATTTACCCATTCAATGGCGGCGTTCGCGCTTACGGCACCTGCGCAAAATACCGCCATGGCAAAATTTATACCATGATTGATTTTCATACATTTTTCCCAAACAACACACCCACGCGGGCGATATAAATAAATATAAGCTCGTTTAATTAAAATGAACGCTTGTTTACGAAATTAAACAATCTTCCCAATACCTGAAATAATCCCGCGCGACACTCCCCCGCTATTTAGGCACAGTTACGCTTTGTACTGTGCCATTTTTTCGTGCAATTCCAAAAAGTAGTCGAAATCGCTGTGGAAAAGCTTATCCTGAACCACGCGATATTTTTCCCATTCCGTAATGGCGTGGGCCTGGGCCACTTCCATGGAAATTTTGCCCGCGTTTGTCAAAAGTTCGTGCTCCGTAGCCTCAAGAATGCGGTCAAGATGCCTCGCCCAGTCTTCCATCGTCATGGGAATGTGCCTTGCGGCCTGCATTTCTGCAAAATCCAGATAACCCGAGACAATCAGCTCCAGGGCCTTGAGTTCATCTTCTTCAAGATAATTCTTTGCGACAACTACGTCGGACTGAAGAATTTTGCCCTTTGGAGATGCAGCCCAGGTCTTTAACCCCATGTGCTCCTTTTGGCTGTCAGCCCGTTCTACAATGAGTTCCGCCGCCGTATGGCCGTGAATCGCCCAGTGGAGCTTGTTTTGGACCTTCTTGAAAAAATCCCGGGTAATTTTTGCAGAGGGATCGTAATCTAGCGCAGTCGAATAGATATCAGTCACCTTCTGGTAAAAGCGCCGCTCCGACATGCGGATTTCTCGAATGGCCTCCAATTGCCGTTCGAAATAGTCTTCGGTAAGGATTGTCCCGAAATTCTTGAGCCGCTCCTTGTCCATGACCCAGCCCTGGATGGTGTAATC